>NZ_JBEYTW010000102.1:0-32063 GCF_040643275.1 Spirillospora sp. NPDC047418 | reverse complement strand
GCCCGGGGGTCGCGGGTCTCCGCGGCCGTCGCGGCGGCGGCGGGGGCCCCTTCAGCGCGGGGCCGCCCCCGACCCCCCGCACCCCCCCCCCCCGCCGGCAGGGTCACCGGTGCGGGGGTGACGCACGGGCTCCCCTCCGCGCCCGCCGGCACCGCCGCCATCCGGTTCCACCTTGCACAGCGCGCACAGCCCGTGATGTGTCACACACGATGGCGGTACTGTGGTCTACCAGCGGCGATGCGCGGCGGCGGTTTCCGTGGACCAGTGTCTCAGCGGGCCAGGGCGGCGAGCCCCGAGCGCAGCAGCGGCTCGACGGCGGCGCCGACCGCCCCGAAGCCCTGCCCCACCGTCTGGCCGTGGATGTAGCGGTAGTGGATGCCCTCGGAGATCACGGCGAGCTTGAAGCAGGCCAGCGCGACGTAGAAGCCGATCGAGGACAGGTCCCGGCCGCTGCGCTCGGCGTAGCGGGCCACGACCTCGTCCGGCGCGGGGAACCCGGGCGCGGCCGCCGCGTCGCGCGCGCCGGGCACCGGGGCGCCGCGCCCCATGTAGACCAGGAGCAGCGCCAGGTCGGTCAGCGGGTCGCCGAGCGTCGCCATCTCCCAGTCGAGGACGGCGGCGATCCGGTCGCGGGAGTCGACGAGCAGGTTGTCGAGCCGGTAGTCGCCGTGCACGATCGCGTGCGCCGACTCCGCCGGCAGGTTCGCCTCCAGGAGCGCGTGCAGCTCGCCGGCGGCGGGCAGCTCGCGGCTGAAGGACGCGTCGAGCTGCTTCTTCCAGCGCCGGACCTGGCGGGCGAGGAAGCCCTCGGGGCGGCCGAATCCGGCCAGGCCGGCCGACGCGGGGTCGACGCCGTGCAGGTCGACGAGGGTGTCGATCATCCGGTCGGCGATCCGCGCCACGCGCGCGGGGCCGAGCGGCGCCAGCTCGGCGGCGCTGCGGTACGGGGTGCCCTCGACCATCTCCATGACGTAGAAGGGCGCGCCGATCACGTCCGGGTCCTCGCACAGGGCGTAGGTCGCGGGGACGGGCACGGCGGTGCCGGCCAGCGCCGTCATCACCCGGTACTCGCGGGCCATGTCGTGGGCGGTCGCGAGGACGTGGCCGAGCGGCGGCCGCCGCACGATCCAGGAGCCGCGCCCGTCGCTCACCTCGTAGGTGAGGTTGGACCGCCCGCCGTCGACCAACCGGGCGCGCAGCGGCCGGCCGGCGCCCGGCCGGATCCGCTCGAAGTACGCGCCGAAGCGGTCCAGCGCCAGGCCGGGGACATCGCTCTCCTCGAATGCCCGCACTGTGCCTCCTCCGCCGTCCAAAGCCTTGTACCGTCCGGTCGGTATGGCGCAGGATGCCGGGGAAGCACGCCGGCCGGCGCGCAGGGCGGGGTTCCGGCTCACGCCGCCCCCCGGGCAGGTATCCGCACGTAGAGGAGACCATACCGACTGGTCGGTTTTCAATGGCGGAAGTTATTGCCATTCCTGCTGCACGGGTTTAACGTGACCGCACGGTTGACGGCGAAGGCAGCTTCGCCGCACTGGTCAGGACCGGTTCTCGGGGGAGAACAGCGCCCGGAGGAGTCCCTGCATGTCCGTTTCCCCGTCCACTGACGCCGGCGCCGCCGAGGGCGCCGCCGCACCGGGCCTCGCCGCCCGGCTGTGGCGCCGCGACCTTCCGCACTACCCCGAGACGGGGCGCCGCTACGGCTATCTCGCGATCGTGGTCGTCACCACGATCGTCCTGTACTACCTGCTCTACATCCAGTACGCCGTCGCGACGTCGATCATGTCGCACTTCTCGATGTCGTTCGCCTACTTCATCCTGCTGTCGGTGATCGGCAACGCGATCGGCGCGTTCGCGTCGCTGCTGGCCGGGCTCGCCGACCGGTGGGGCCGCGCGAACCTCGTCGTGTACGGGCTGCTGATCGCGGGCCTGCTGGTGCTGGTGCTGCCGCACTCGCCGGGCAAGCACACCTTCCTGGTGCTGTTCGCGGTGCTCAGCTTCATCGAGGGCATCGTCCTCGTCGCGACCCCGGCGCTGATCCGCGACTTCTCGCCGCAGCTCGGCCGGGCCACCGCGATGGGCTTCTGGACGATGGGCCCGGTGCTCGGCAGCCTCGTCGTCACCACCGTCACCAGCGCGACCCTCGACACCTCCAGCTGGCAGGACGAGCTGCGCTACTCCGGCTACACCGCGCTCGTGGTGTTCGTCATCGCGCTGTTCGGGCTGCGCGAGCTGTCGCCGGCGCTGCGCGACCAGCTCATGGTCAGCATGCGCGACCGCGCGCTGATCGAGGCGCGCGCCAAGGGGCTGGACACCGACCGGCAGACCTCCGGCCACTGGCGGCAGATGATGCGGCTGGACGTCGTCGGGTCCGCCTTCGCGATCAGCGTCTACCTGCTGCTGTACTACGCGGCCGTCGGCAACTTCGTCATCTACTTCTCCGCCACCTTCGGCTACAGCGAGCAGCGCACCAACGGGCTCGCCAACTGGTACTGGGCGGCCAACGCGATCGCGCTGGTCGTGGCGGGGCTGCTGTCGGACCGGCTCCGCGTCCGCAAGCCGCTGATGCTCGTCGGCGGCATCGGCTCGGTCGCGGCCACCGCGTACTTCGCGCAGCTGGCCGTCCACGCCGACACCGGCTACTACACCTTCGCCTGGCTGTTCATCGCGATCGGCGTGTTCGGCGGCCTGGCCTACGCGCCGTGGATGGCGGGCTTCACCGAGACCGTCGAGAAGCACAACCCGGCGGCGACGGCGACCGGCCTCGCGGTGTGGGGCTGGATCCTGCGGCTCGTCGTGGCGGGTTCGGCGGCCTTCGTCCCGGTGGTGGTGACGTCGGTGACGCCGCTCGTGGAGCACGGGCACGAGGTGCAGGTCGCCTCCAAGGAGGCGGCGCCGGCGCTAGCGATCGTGAACCAGCATCAGCAGCTGTTCGCCGAGCTGGGCAAGTACCCGGCGGGCCAGGCCCCGGCGGAGCTGCAGGCCCGTGCCGCCAAGGAGGTGGGCCTGCCCGGCCTCGCCACCGTGCAGAAGGCGCAGCCGCAGCTGGCGGTGCTGAAGGAGCACGGCGCCGAGGTGCAGAAGGCCTCGGAGGACGGCCCCGGCCAGTGGCGGACGTGGTGGTACGTCTGCCTGGGCGGCCAGATCGTCTTCCTCCCGTTCATCTTCATCATGACGGGGCGCTGGAGCCCGAAGCGGGCCCGCGAGGACGCCGAGGCGCACCGGCAGGCGATCGAGAAGGAGCTGGCGGCCCTCGGCAAGGACTGACCGCCGCACCACCGCAGGACCGCAGGACCGCACCACCGCAGGACCATCGTGGATCACGAGCCCCCGGCCGGGCCCTCCCCCCGGCCGGGGGCTCGTCGCGTCCCGCCCCGGAAGATACTTAGCTTGGCAAACATATAAGCCTGTGATACACCGGAATATATGGATTCGCCGTCCCCTGCCGGTGAGCTGGAGCTGGCCGCCGGGCTCGGGCGCGTGTACTCGCTGATGCGCTCGCTGTCCCAGCCCCGCGACCTGTCGATGACGACCGTGTCGACGCTGGCCACCCTGGAGCGCTTCGGCCCCCGCCGGGTGACCGAGCTGGCCGCGTTCGAGGGCGTCACCCAGCCCGCGATGACCCAGCTGGTGTCGCGGCTGGAACGGGAGGGGATGGCGGAGCGCCGCGCGCTGCCCGGCGACCGCCGGGTCGTCGCGGTGCACCTCACCGGAACGGGACGCGCCGAACTGGCGCGGCGGCGCGCGGCGCAGGCCGAGCGCCTGGCCGAGCTGCTCGCCGGGCTGCCCCCCGCCGACCGGGAGGCGATCGCCGCCGCGCTGCCGGCCCTGGACCGGCTGACCGGCGCCGCCCTCGGCGTCCCCGACACCACGAACGGCAGAGAGCAGGTATGAAACCAGTCACCGACGAAGGGGCGGCCTCGCAGAGCCTCTTCCGCCAGCCGAAGGCCGTCTGGGCCGTCGCGTTCGCCTGCGTCATCTCGTTCATGGGCATCGGGCTCGTCGACCCGATCCTGCCCGCGATCTCGGACGACCTGAACGCCTCGCCCAGCCAGGTCACGCTGCTGTTCACCAGTTACCTGGTGGTGACGGCGGTCGCGATGCTGGTCACGGGCGCCGTGTCCAGCCGCATCGGCGCCAAGCGCACGCTGATCGCGGGCCTGGCGCTGATCGTGGTGTTCAGCGCGCTCGCCGGGACGTCCGGCAGCATCGGCGGGATCATCGGCTTCCGCGCCGGCTGGGGCCTCGGCAACGCGCTGTTCATCGCCACCTCCCTCGCCGTCATCGTGTCGTCGGCGAGCGGCGGGCTCGGCGGCGCGATCATCGCCTACGAGTCCGCGCTCGGGCTCGGCATCGCGGTCGGGCCGCTGCTCGGCGGCGTGCTCGGCGACATCAGCTGGCGCGGCCCGTTCTACGGCGTCGCCGCGCTGATGGCGCTCGCGCTGCTGGCCACGGCCGTGCTGGTGCGGCCGCAGCCGAAACCGGCGCGCACGACCTCCGTCCTCGACCCGATCAGGGCGCTCCGGCACCGCGGGCTGCTGGTCATGAGCCTGACCGCGCTCTGCTACAACTGGGGCTTCTTCACCGTCCTCGGGTACGCGCCGTTCCCGATGCGGCTGAGCGCCATGCGGCTGGGCCTGGTGTTCACCGGGTGGGGCCTGCTCGTCGCGGTGTTCGCCGTGTTCGGCGCGCCTTGGCTGCAGCGCCGGTTCGGGCTGGCCCGCACCCTGTACGGCAATATGGCGCTGTTCGCGGTGAACGTGCTGGTGATCGCCGTCTTCGTGAACTCGCAGGCGGTGCTGATCGTCGCCGTGATCGTCGCGGGCGTCTTCATCGGCGTGAACAACACGCTGACCACGCAGGCCGTCATGATGGTCTCGCCGGTGGAGCGCCCGGTGGCGTCGGCCGCGTACGGATTCGTCCGGTTCATCGGCGGCGGCCTCGCCCCCTACGCGGCGGGACGGCTCGTCGAGCACACCAACATCCACGTCCCGTTCGCCATCGGGTCGGGCGTCATCGTCGCCGGCATCGCGATCCTGACGCTGGGGCACCGTGACCTCGCGAACGCGGAGCGCGGCCAGGCCGAGGTGGACGCGCACGCCGGCCGGGGCGACGCGGACGCGGAGGTCACCGAGGCGGCGGAGACCGGCTCCGGATCCGGCTCGTAGCGGGTCCGGCCAGTACGCACCCGAGCGCGAAAAGGCCGTGTGCCTTTCTGCGCGCGGGTGCGTAGCCGTCGCGGCGCGGCGGGCGTTAGATCGGCGCTATGAAGATCGCCGCGCGGGCGGCGATGATCGTGGCGCTGGTCGCCGCGCTCACCGCCCACCCCCTGCCCGCCCGGGCGTCCGAGGACGCCCCAGGAACGACGAAGCACACCATCGCGATGGGCGACTGGGACCGCCCCTACCTCCTGCACGTCCCACCCGGCGCCGAGGCCGGGAAGCCGCTGCCACTGATCGTGACCCTGCACGGCGGCCTGAACGACCCCGAGTACGTCCGGCGGCAGAGCGGGCTCGACGAGGTCGCCGATCGGCAGGGCTACGCCGTCGCCTATCCCGAGGGGTTCCTCGGGACGTGGAACGCCGGGGCCTGCTGCTCGTTCGCCCGCTGGGCGGGCATCGACGACATGGCCTTCCTCGACGCGCTGATCGGCACGCTGGTGGAGCAGGGCGTCGCCGACCCGCGCCGGGTGTTCATGACCGGCTTCTCCAACGGCGGCGGCATGGCCTACCGGTACGCGTGCCAGCGCGCGGAGCGGCTCGCCGGGATCGCCGTGGTGTCGGGCGCGCTCGCCATCGGCTGCACGCCGTCGAAGCCGGTGTCGGTGCTGGCGTTCCACGGGACGCTCGACCCGTCCGTCCCCTACACCGGCGGCGGGAACATGGACGCGGACGTCCATTTCCCGTTCATCGCCGTCCAGGTGGTCATGGAGTTCTGGCGCTGGGTGGACGGGCTCGGCGCGCTGTCGTGGCCGGTCCCGGGCGGCCCGGAGGGCTGCGTCGGCACCGGGCCGGGGACGCTCCTGGTCGCGCTGTGCACCGAGCAGGGCGGCGGGCACGAGTGGCCGTCCTACGCCAGCGCGATGATCGGCCGGTTCTTCGCCGCGCGGCCGTCCCTGCCGGCGGGCTGACGAACCGGAGGGCGGGCGGCGCGGGGGACGCCGCCCGCCCCGGGTCCGGGCGGCCGCTCGGGCCGGTCGGCCGGCGGGGTCGGCCGGCGGGGTCGGCCGGCGGGGTCAGCCGGCGGGGTCAGCCGGCGGGGTCAGCCGGCGGGGTCAGCCGGTGAGGCTCCGCGGCCGGATGTCCTTCCAGTTGGCCGTGACGTAGCCGATGCAGTCCGACCGCGACTCGGGCCCGAAGACCGTCGTCCATCCGGCGGGGACGTCGGCGAAGGCCGGCCACAGGGAGTGCTGCCCCTCGGCGTTGACGAGGACTCGGAACTCCGCGTCCGCGTCGTCGAACGGATTGGTCATCGGGCCTCCTGAACGATGCGGGCGGAGCGTCCGGCGATGGACCGGACGATCTCCCCGGTGCGGACCGCGGTCATGGACAGCAGCGACGACGCGATCCCGTGGCTGTGCTCGGTCGCGCCCTGCAGGTAGACGCCCCACGCGCGGCCGGGACGGGTGGCGATGCGGTAGTCGCGCTCGACGACGGGGCGCCCGTCCGGTCCGGCGAGGCAGTCGCCGCCCGCCTCGCCGAGCAGGTCGAAGGGGTCGCGCTCGCGGTAGCCGGTGGCGTAGACGAGGGCGTCGGCGTCCAGGTCGGCGGCCTCGCCGGTGGGCAGGAAGCCGACCGTGACCCGCACTCCCCCGGCGCCGTCCCGGACGTCCAGCAGGCGGGAGGCGTTGAGGATGCGGAGCCGTTCGGCGCCCGCGACCTTCTCGGCGTAGGCGCGCCGGTACAGCTCGTCGATGAGGTCGAGGTCCACCACGGAGTAGTTGGTGTTGCGCGAGTACTCGAACAGCATCCGCTTCACGTCGCCGGGCGCCGCGTAGTAGTGGTCGACGGCCGCCGGGTCGAAGATGCGGTTGGCGAACGAGCTGTCGTCGGCGGGCGAGTACCCGTACCGGGCGAAGACCGCGCAGACCTCGGTCTCCGGGAACGTGCGGTGCAGGTACTCGACGGCTTCGGCGGCGCTCTGCCCCGCACCGACGACGACGAGCCGGCGCGGGTTCCAGCCCGCGCGCTCGTCCAGCCGGGTGAGCAGGTCCTCGGTGTGCCAGATGCGTTCACCCGCCCGGACGCCCTCGGGCAGGGTCGGTTCGAGGCCCACGCCGATGACGACGTCGCGGGCGAGGTGCGTCTCCAGCCGGTCGTCCCGGCGCACCACGACTTCGAGGGTCTCGTCGTCGCGGGGCCGGAGCGCGACGACCTCCGCCGCGTAGCGGACGCGGTCGGCGAACGCGGCCGCCGTCCATTCGAGGTAGTCGTGGAACTCCACCCGCGTCGGGAACATCGTCTTGTGGTTGACGAAGTCGACCAGCCGGCCGCGGGCGTGCAGGTAGGCGAGGAAGGAGAACCGGCTGGCGGGGTTGCGCAGCGACACCAGGTCCTTCAGGAAGTGGACCTGCATGGTGGCGCCGTCGATCAGCATTCCCCGGTGCCATCCGAACTCCGGCTGCTTCTCGAAGAACACCGCGTCCACGCCGCCGCCGTCCTGCTCGCGCAGCTCGTCGAGCGCGACGGCGAGCGCGAGGTTGGACGGCCCGAAGCCGATCCCGATGACGTCGTGGACGCGGGGCTCCATGCGCTCCTCCGGCATCAGGCGGACTTCGCCTTGCCCGCCGCTTCGGCGATCTTCGGGACGACGTTGTCGACGATGTACGGGACGGCGAGCGGGGTGGGCGTGCGCAGCGGCCAGAACGACTTCAGGTCGAGCGGCACGTAGGAGCCGCGCTTGACGACGGCGAGGTCGGCGAACAGCTTGTAGCCCTCGATCTTCTTCTGCGTGGCCGGGTCGTCGTTGTAGTGGCTGAGCAGGACGTCCACGTCCAGCACGCCGACCTTCTCCATGCTCAGCTCGGCGGCGAACCCGTCGCCGGGGAGCTTCGCGAGCCGCTCCGGCAGCACCATGCCGAACTGCTCCAGCAGCTTCACGCTGGTGTCGTCCTTGGACTTCATCACGCCGATGTTGCCGTTGGGGAAGACGCTGGTGAACGCGAAGCCCTTGCCCTGCAGGGCCGGGTACTGGGTCTTCACACCGGCGATCTTCGCGTCGACGTCGCCGACGAGCTTCTTACCGTCGGCCTCCCTGCCGACGGCCTTGGCGGTCTGCAGCGCGATCTGCTGCCAGGCGTCCTCGGCCGGGCCGGTCTGGTAGGCGACCGTCGGCGCCAGCTTGGAGAGCTTGTCGTACTCCTTGTCGATGTAGAAGTCGCCGCCCGCGAGGATCAGGTCGGGGCGCAGCGCCGCGATCTCCTCCAGGTTGAACCCGGCCTCGCCCGCCTTGAGCAGCTCGGGCTTCTCGCCGGTCAGCTTCGGCGCGGTCCAGGGGGCCAGGCCGTCGGGCTGCACCCCGGTCAGCTCGGCCATGCCGACGGGCGTGATGCCGAGCGCGAGGAGGGTGTCCTGGTCGACCTCGCCGAGCGCCACGATGCGCTTCGGCGCGGACTCGATCTTCGCGGTGCCGAGCTTGTGGGTGATCGTGACCGGGAACGCCCCGGCGGCCGTGCCGCCGGCTGGGCCGGCGGGCTCGTCGTCGCCGCCGCACGCCGCGACCGTGCCGACGCTCAGGACGAGCGCGGCGGTCGCGGCGAGGCGCCGCATCATGGTGCGCATAGAGGACCGGTGTCCTTCCGGGTTCTTCGGGGGTAACTGATCAAGGATCTTAGGTTAGCCTCACCTAACCATGCAATGGGTGCGCCGGTATGAGGCACCTCACCCCAGCCGTGCCAGCAGGCCGGCGACGGTCGGCGCGGCCATCAGCGTCGCGATCCGCACCGCCGCGCAGCCGGGTTCGGTCCTGACCCGCCGGACGAGCCTCATCGCGAGCAGCGAGTGGCCGCCGAGGTCGAAGAAGTCGTCGTCCGGCCCGACATCCGGGACGCCGAGCTCCTCGGCGAAGATCCGGCACAGCGCCGCCTCCCGCTCGTCGTCCCGCCGCACCGCCGGGGCCGCCGCCGGGGCCGCCGTCTCCGGGGTCACGGCGCGGGCGGTCGGCACGGAGGGAAGCGCCCCGACCCGCACCCCCGGATCGTCCGCGACCGCCTCCAGCAGGCGGATCAGCCCGGCCGCCAGGGCGTCGATCGTGGCCCGGTCGAACAGGTCGGCGGAGTAGTCGACGATCAACTGGAGGCCGCCGGCGTCCTCCCGGAAGATGAAGTCGAGGTCGAACTTCGCCGCGCCCGGTCCGAACCGCGCCTCCCGCTGCTCCAGCCCGGGGAACCGGACGTCGCCGGCGCCCTGGTTCTCGTAGCCGACCATCACCTGGAACAGCGGGTTGCGGCCGGGGACGCGGCGCGGGCGCAGCGCCTCGACGACCGCCTCGAAGGGGAGGTCCTGGTTGGCGAGCCCGGCGAGGCCGGCGTCCCGGACGCGGGCGAGCAGGTCCGCGAACGCGGGATCGCCGGACACGTCCGCGCGCAGCACGAGCGTGTTGACGAAGAACCCGACGAGGTCGCGGGCGGCCTCCTCGGTGCGGCCGGCGACGGGGCCGCCGAGCGGGATGTCGTCGCCGGCGCCCGTCCGGTGCAGCAGCGCCGCGACGGCGGCCTGGCACACCATGAACATGCTGGCGGCGCCGTCCCGCGCGACGTCGCGCAGGCGCCGCACCAGGCCGGGCGGCAGGTCGGCGGCGAGGGTCCCGCCGCGCTGCCCGGCGGTGCCGGGGCGGGGCCGGTCCACCGGCAGCGGGATCTCCTCGGGAAGGCCGGCGAGGGTCCGCGCCCAGTGGTCGAGCTGCCGGGCGTGGACGCTGCCGGGGTCGAGCGGGTCGCCGAGCAGCTCCCGCTGCCACAGGGCGTGGTCGGCGTACTGGACGGGCGGCGGCTCCCAGGCCGGGGCCCTCCCGTCCAGCCGGGCCGCGTACGCCTCGGCGACGTCGCGGGCGAACGGCCCGAACGACCACTCGTCGAACGCGATGTGGTGGAAGACGGCCAGCAGCAGGTGCTCGCGCTCCCCTTCGGGGAACACCGCGACGCGCAGCGGGACGTCCTCGGCCAGGTCGAACGGCCGTGCGATGACGTCCTCGGGCGGGCAGGCCGCGATCTCCAGCGCGGGACGCGCCTCCTGCGGGCCGAGGATCCGCTGGTAGGGGATGCCGTCGTGCTCGGCGAAGACCGTCCGGAGGCTCTCGTGCCTGGCGGTGACGTCGCCGATCGCCGCTTCGAGCGCGGCGAGGTCGAGGTCGCCGCGGAGCCGGACCGCGAGCGGCAGGTGGTAGGCGTCGCGCGGCCCGTCGTCCTCGCGGAGTAGCTGGTCGAGCAGCCACAGCCGGCACTGCGCAGACGACAGCGGGATGCGCGCGGGCCGCTCCCTCGGCTCCAGCACGGGCCGGGGCTCCGCGCCCGCGTCGCGGTGGACCCGCGCGGCCAGCCCGGCGACGGTCGGCGCCTCGAACAGGTCGCGGATCGCCAGCTCGGCGCCGAGCACGGCGCGGGCGCGGCCGACGAGCCGCGTGGCGAGCAGCGAGTGGCCGCCGAGGTCGAAGAAGTCGTCGTCGATGCCGGCGCCGGGCGCGTCCAGCACCTCGGCGAACAGGGTGCACAGCAGCCGTTCGACGGGCGTGCGCGGCGGGCGGCCGGCGCGGCGCGGCCCGTCCCGCCCGGGGTCGGGGAGGGCGCGCCGGTCGAGCTTGCCGTTGACCGTGAGCGGCAGCGCGTCCAGGGTCATGATCGCGCTCGGCACCATGTAGCCGGGGAGCCGGGCCTTGAGGCTCTCCCGGACGCGCGCGGCGAGCACCCCGTGGTCGCGTGCGGCGAGGGGGTCGTTCGCGTACGCGGCGGGCGGGCGCCCCGGCTCCGCCGGGAGGCACGCCGCTCCCCCGCCGAACACCGCGTCATAGCATCCGGCCCGCTCGGACGGGGTGAGCACGACGTCCGGGAACAGCGCGCGGAGCTCGTCCGGCTCGATCCCTTCGGGGGCCGCGGCCAGCGCCCGCCGCGCCTCGTCCGCCGAGCCGCCGTCCCGCAGCACCCGCAGCGCGGCGACCTCCCCCGACACCCGCGGATCGGGAACCCCCCGCACCCGCACCGCCCCGCCCTCCCCCGTTGACCTGCGGCGTGTTGTTGTTATCCGGGCCTCCATAACAACAACACGCCGCAGGTCAACGAAATCGTCGAGGGTGGTCCAGGGGGTGTTCCGGGTCGGCGGGGCGGGCGGGGCGTCCTTGTGGAGGACGGCGTCGTAGCGGTGGCGGGTCAGCTCGTTGTGGCGGGTGCCGCGTTTGGTGAGGATGTCCACGCGGGCCGGGCCGTCCAGCGCGGCGAAGAACTCTGGGGCGAGGAGGAGTTCCTTCTCCATCCGGACGGCGCGCTCGACGGCGTCGAGGTCGCCGGTGCCGCGTCCGAGCTGGATCGCGGCGTGCAGGTGGCGGACGGTGCGCAGGTCGCGGACGTCGCCGATGAAGAGCGTCCCGCCGGGGGCGAGGAGGCGCATCGCCCCGGTGATCACGTCCTGGAGGTAGGCGGCGCCCGGGAAGTACTGGACGACCGAGTTGATCACGATCGTGTCGAAGTACGCCTCAGGGAGGCCGGTGGTGTCGTGGGCGGGACGGCAGCTCAGCCGGACGGGTGAATCCGGGCCGAGGTCGTGGCGCAGCTTGGCGATGACGGGTTCGGAGAAGTCGGTGCCCCAGTACTCGCCGCTCTCGGGGGCGAGGCGGGTGAGGAGGAGGCCGGTGCCGACGCCGATCTCCAGGACGCGGCCGAGGCCGAGCGCGCGGATCCGGTCGACGGTCGTCTCCCGCCATTCGCGCATGTCGTCCAGGGGGATGGGGGCCCCGTCGTAGCTGCTGTCCCAGCCGGCGAACTCCTCGGCGTGGACGACCGTGCCGACCTCGGTGTACTCGGCGTCGTAGATCTGCCGCCACTCGGCGAGCCGCTCGTCGGCGGCGCCGTCGCGGGTGCCGTCCGGGACGATGTAGCCGACGAGGCGCTGCACGCCGGGGACGCCGGTGCCCGCGGCGACGACCGCGGCCTGCCCGACGCCGGGTTCGGCGGCGAGCGCGGTCTCGATCTCCGCCGGTTCGACCCGGTAGCCGCGGATCTTCACCTGGTCGTCGGTGCGGCCGAGGAAGTCGATGTTGCCGTCCTCGCGGACCCGCACGAGGTCGCCCGTCCGGTACATGCGGCCGCCCGCCGCGGCATCGGCGCGGAAGGGGTCGGCGACGAACCGCTCGGCGGTCAGGCCGGCGCGGCCGAGGTAGCCGCGCGCCAGGCCGTCGCCCGCGATGTAGAGCTCGCCGGGCGCGCCCGGCGGGACGGGCCGCAGCCAGCCGTCGAGGACGTAGCCGCGGGTGTTCCAGATCGGCTTCCCGACGGTCGGGGTGGCGCTGTCCCCGGTCCCGCCGCCGAGCGTGTTGATCGTGTACTCGGTCGGCCCGTACAGGTTGTAGCCGAGGACGCCGTCGGCCCGCGCGAGCCGGTCCCACACCGGCACCGGGACGGCCTCGCCGCCGAGCAGGACGAGCGGCGGCCGGTGCCCGCCGTCCAGGAGCCCCTCGTCGAAGAGCTGCTGGGCGTAGGTGGGGGTCACGTTGATGACGTCGATGCGGTGCAGGCGGAGGTAGGCGGTCAGCGCCTCGGCGTCGCGGCGCAGGTCCTCGTCGCAGACGTGCACCTCGTGGCCTTCGACGAGCCAGAGGAGCTCCTCCCACGACATGTCGAAGGAGAAGGAGACGGTGTGCGCGATGCGGAGGCGGCGGCCCGCCGAGGCGACCACCGGGTCGAAGATGTGGGCGCGGTGGTTGAACTGCATGTTGGTGAGGCCGCGGTACGGCGTCACCACGCCCTTGGGCCGTCCCGTCGAACCGGACGTGTAGATGACGTAGGCGGGGTGGTCGAGCCGGCCCGGGGTGCCGGGCGCGAAGCCACGCAGTTCGCCGGGGGCCGGGTCGGTGCCGGGCAGGTCGGCGAGGGTGCGGGCCGTCTCGGGGTCGTCCAGCGCGAGGACCGGGCCGCCGAAGGCGAGGCCGGCGGCGATGCCGCGGTGCGAGACCAGGCAGGCGGGGGCCGCGTCCTTCAGCATGTAGTCGAGCCGGTCGGCCGGGTAGTCGAGTTCGAGCGGCAGGTACGCGGCGCCGGTGCGCAGGACGGCGAACAGCGCGACGACCATCTGCGCGGAGCGGGGCAGCGCGAGCGCGACGACCCGTTCCGGGCCCGCGCCGTTCGCGATGAGGAGGCGGGCGAGGCGGTTGACCTCGGCGTTCAGCTCCCCGTAGGTGAGGCGCACGTCGGGCAGGGAGACGAGCGCGAGGTCGCCGGGCTGTGCCGCGGCGCGTTCGGCGAGCAGTTCCGCGACCGTCAGTTCGGGGACGGGGTGCCGCGCCTCGTCCCAGGCGCGGCGGAGCCCGGCGTGTTCCTCGGGGACGAGGAGGTCGAGGTCGTGGCAGGGCGCGGCGGGGTCGTCGGCGAGCCGGCGGAGGACGCCGAGGTAGCGGTCGGTGACGCGTTCGGCCTCGGCGCCGGTGAACGCGTCCTCCCGGTACATGACCCGTAGCCCGGTACCGGGCTCGACGACCATCGTGATCGGGTAGTGCGTGGCGTCCCGGACCTCGCGGCCGAGGACGCGGAGGTCGCCGTCCGGGCCGAAGCCGCGGTCGGTCGGCATGCCGGGGAAGTTCTGGAAGACGAACAGCGTGTCGAAGAGCGTCCCGAGCCCCGTGGCGCGCTGGAGGTCGGCGAGCGCGACGTAGGAGTGGTCGAACAGCTCGGACTGCGCCCGCTGGACGCGGTCGAGCACGCCCGCCAGCGGGTCGGCCGGGCCCGCCTGGACTCTGACGGGGATCGTGTTGAACAGCAGGCCGACCATGGATTCGACGCCGTCCACGTCGGGGTGGCGTCCGGAGACGGAGGCGCCGAAGACGACGTCGTCCCGCCCGGTCAGGCCCATCAGGACCAGGCCCCACGCGGTCGCGAAGAGCGTGCCCGGGGTGACGCCGCGGTCGCGGGCGACGGCGTCGAGCCGTTCGGCGAGGGCGGGCGGGAGCGGCCGGTGCACCTCCCCGGCGTCCGCGGGATCGGCCGGCGTGTCGACCAGGCCGGGGCGGACGAGGGCGGGCTCGTCGAAGCCGTCGAGCGCGCGGCGCCAGGCGTCCACGGCGGCGGCCCTGTCGCGGGTGCCGGCCCAGTCGAGGAACGCGCGGAACTGCGGGACGGGGCGCGCCGCCTCCGCGGCGGCATCGGTGTAGGAGTCGAGCAGCGAGGTGACGAGGAGGCCGCCCGACCAGCCGTCCAGCAGGATCAGCTCGGAGGTCAGGATCAGGCGGTGGTCGCCGGGGGCGAGGGTGGCCAGCGCGAACCGGATGAGCGGCGGCCGGCCCGGGTCGAACGGTTCCGCCCGCTGGGCGTCGATGAAGGCTTCGAGGTCGTCCGGGGCGACGGCGGCGTGCGTCCAGGGCGTGTCGAAGTCGCCGGGGACGAACTGCACGGCGCGGTCGCCGTCCGTCCGGAACCCGGCGCGGAGGTTCGGGAACTTGGCCAGCACGGCGCGCGCCGCGTCCGCCATCCGGCCGGGATCGACCGGCCCGGAAAGCTGCACGACCGCCTGCTGGACGTAGATGTCGCGGCCTTCCCCGGCGAGCATCAGGTGGAAGAGCAGGCCCTCCTGGAGCGGCGAGAGCGGAAGCTCGCCGGCCGGTTCGGCGGCCTGAGCGGGGACCGCGTCCGCCGCGGGTGCGGCCATGCGGGCGAGGTGCTCCACCGTGCGGAGGCGGAAGACGTCGCGGACGGTGAACGCCAGTCCGGCGCGGCGGGCGCGGGCGACGAGGAGCGCCGCGCCGATGCTGTCGCCGCCGGTGCGGAAGAAGTCGTCGTCGGCGCCCACGCCGTCGCGGCCGAGGACGCTCGCGGCGATCGCGGCGAGGACGCGTTCCGGCTCGGTCGACGGCGCCCGCCCGCCGGCGGGGCGCCCCGGCTCGGGGAGCGAGCGCCGGTCGGCCTTCCCGTTCGGGTTCAGCGGCAGCTCGTCCAGGACGACCAGGTCGGCCGGGACGAGATGGCCGGGCAGGAGGTTCCGCAGCGACGCGTGCAGGGCCTCGGTGTCGGCGTCGCCGACGATGTACCCGACGAGGCGGGACCCGTGCGCGGCGACCGCGGCGCGCCGGACGCCCGGCCGGGCGGCGAGCACGGCCTCGACCTCGCCCGGCTCGATCCGGAAGCCGCGGAGCGTGATCTGGTCGTCGGTGCGGCCGAGGAAGTCGAGCCCGCCGTCCGGGCGGCGCCGGACCCGGTCGCCGGTCCGGTACAGGCGGGAGCCGGGCGGCCCGAACGGGTTCGCGACGAACCGCTCGGCGGTGCGGGCCGGGTCGCCGAGGTAGCCGCGCGCGAGGCCGTCGCCCGCCAGGTACAGCTCGCCGACGGGGACCTCGCGCAGCGCGGCGTCGAGGACGTGCGCGCGGGTGTTGGCGATGGGCGCCAGTCCCCCGGCCTCCGCGATGAGGCTGTCGCCTGCCGCCTCTGAGCACCCGTACAGGTTGACCAGCCGGGCCGGAATCTGCTCGGCGAGCGCGGCGGGCAGTGCCTCCCCGCTGCTGATCCAGGTGGTGACGGAGGTCGGCAGCCCGTTCTCGGCGAACGCGGCGAGCAGGCTGGGGACGAGCGTGACGAGCCCGGCGCCGTGCCGTTCGATGAGGTCGGCGAGCGCGACGGCGTCGGCCGCGGTCGCCTCGTCGGCGATGACGACCGTGTCGCCGGCGGCGAGGCCGCCGAGCAGCTCGGTCGTGCCGTCGATGAACGCGGGCGACGACTTGGCGACGCGGACGCCGGGCGCGGCGAGGTCCGCGCCCCAGGCGAGGCGGTTGGCGAGGGCGCGCTGGGTGCCGGCGACGGCCTTCGGCGTCCCGGTCGACCCGGACGTGAAGATCACGTAGGACGGGTGGTCCGGGCGGAGGTCCGGGCGGACGCGGCGGGGCGCGTCCCGGGGCGGTTCGTCGCGGCCGAGGACGAGCAGCGGCCGGACCGCGTCCAGCATCGCCTCCACGCGGGCGGGCGGGTACGAGAGGTCGATCGGCAGGTAGGCCGCGCCCGTCTTGAGGACGGCCAGCAGCGCGACGGCGAACTCGTCCGAGCGCGGCAGGGCGAGACCGACGACCTGCTCCGGGCCGGCGCCGGCGGCGGCGAGCCGGTCGGCGAGCGCCTCGGCGCGGCGGTCGAGGCCGGCGTAGGTGAGGACGGTGTCGCCGAAGACGACGGCGGTCGTGTCCGGGGTCCGGACGGCCTGGTCCTCGATCAGGGCGGCGGCCGTCCGGATCGGGAACGTGCGGGCGGTGTCGGGGTGCTCTACGGGCGCGCCGAGCGTGGAGAGCCGCCGTCCGGGGTCGGCGGTGACCTGGGCGATCAGGTCGTCCAGGCCGTCCAGGAGCCCTTCGACGGTGGCGGCGTCGAAGAGGTCGGCGGCGAACGCGGCGAACCCTTCGACCTCGTCGCCGCCCTCGGCGAAGTAGAGGTCGAGGTCGAACTTCACGCCGCCGGTCTCCGGCAGGAACGGCTCGGCGCGGACGCCGGGCAGCGCGAGGCGCACGTCGTCCAGCCGCTGGTGGACGATCATCACCTGGAACAGCGGGCTGCGGGCGAGCGAGCGTTCCGGGGCGAGCCGGTCCACGACCCGTTCGAACGGGACGCCGGCGTGCGAGAACGCGGCGAGGTCGGCGGCGCGCACCCGGTCGAGCAGCTCGGCGAACGTCGGGTCGCCGGACAGGTCGGCGCGCAGCACGAGCGGGTTGACGAACACCCCGACCAGGCCGGCGAGGTCCTCGTCGGCGCGCCCGGCGATGGGCGAGCCGAGCGCGATGTCGTCGCCGGCGCCCGACCGCTGGAGCAGCGCGGCGACGGCGGCGTGCAGCACCATGAACACGCTGGTCCCGGTGTCGCGGGCGAGCCGCCGGACCGGGCCGGCCGGGAGCCGGAACGGCACGAGCCCGCCCCGGTGGCCGGCCTCCGCCGGACGCGGCCGGTCGAACGGCAGGACGGTCTCCGCCGGCAGGCCGGCCAGCGCCTCGGCCCAGAAGTCGAGCTGGGGCGCCGGATCGGGCGCGGCGTCGCGCTGCCAGGCCGCGTAGTCCGCGTACTGGACGGGCAGCGGCTCCCAGGCGGGTGCGCGCCCGCCGCGCCGGGCCTCGTAGGCGCGCGCCAGGTCGGCGAGCAGCGGCGTGAACGACCATTCGTCGGCGGCGGCGTGGTGCAGGAGCAGGAGCAGCGTCCAGTCGTGGTCGCCGGTCCGGACGAGGGTGCCGCGGACGGGCAGGTCGCGGCCGATGTCGAAGACGTGCGCGGTGGCGTCCCGCTCGATGGCGGCGACGCGCTCCGGGCTCTCGCCGCGCGCGTCGATGACGGAGAGGCGGGCGTCCGAGTCGCGGACATGCTGGACGGGCAGGCCGTCCGGTCCTTCGACGAGCAGCGTGCGCAGCGCCTCGTGGCGGGCGACGACATCGGCGAACGCGGCGTCGAGCGCGCCCGCGTCCACCGGGCCGCAGAGGCGCAGGCCGAGGGGCAGCGCGTAGGACGCGGACGGGCCGCGCAGCCGCTCCTCCAGCCACAGCCCGCGCTGCGCCGCCGACGCCGGGACGATCTCGGGCCGTCCGACATCGCGCACCCGCACCACGTCGGTCGTGACCAGCCTGGGCGCGAGGGCGGCGACGGTCGGGGCCTCGAACACGTCCGCGATGGACAGGTCCGCGCCGAGGACGGCGCGGGCCTTCGCCGCGACGCGGGCTGCCAGCAGCGAATGCCCGCCGAGCGCGAAGAAGTCGTCGTCGATGCCGATCCCCTCGACGCCGAGCAGCTCGGCGAAGATCGCGCACAGGGCGGCCTCGCGGGCGTCGCGCGGGGCGCGGCCGGAGACGCCGGCCCCGGGCGCGGGCAGCGCGGCGCGGTCGAGCTTGCCGTTGACCGTGCGGGGCAGCGCGTCGAGGGCGACGAGGGCGGACGGCACCATGTACGCGGGCAGCGCGCCGGCGAGCGCGTCCCGGAGGAGCGTCTCGTCGGTGTCGCCCGCCGGGACGTAGTAGCCGACGAGCCTGCGCTCGCCGGGGCGGTCCTCGCGGACCACGACGGCCGCCCGCGCGACGCCCGGCTGCGCGGCAAGGACCGCCTGCGTCTCGGCCGGCTCGATCCGGAACCCGCGGATCTTCACCTGGTCGTCGGTGCGGCCGAGGTACTCGATCGACCCGTCGCGGGCGCGCCGCGCCAGGTCGCCCGTCCGGTACATGCGGGAGCCGGGCGGTCCGTACGGGTCGGCGGTGAACCGCTCCGCGGTGAGGCCGGGGCGGCCGGTGTAGCCGCGGGCCAGCTGGGCGCCCGCCAGGTACAGCTCGCCGGGCACGCCCGGCGGGACGGGGCGGAGCCGCGCGTCGAGGATGTGCGCGCGGGTGTTCCAGAACGGGCCGCCGATGCCGGGCGCGGGCAGGTCCGCGGACGTCGCCCAGATCGTGGCCTCCGTCGGCCCGTACATGTTCGTCGCGAGCGCCGCCTCCGCTCGGAGCGTCTCGGCGAGCGCGGGGGGCAGCGCCTCGCCGCCGACGAGCACCCGGAGCCCCGTCAGCGCGGCCGGGTCGAGCGTGCCGAGCAGCGACGGGGTGCCCTGCACGACCGTGGCGTCCTTGAGCAGCCCGGCGAGCGCGGCCGGGTCGCGGACGGCCGCCCGGTCGGCGAGGACGACGGTCGCGCCGCTGATCAGCGGGACGAACAGCTCCAGGGCGGCGATGTCGAACGCGATCGTCGTCACCGCGACGAGCCGGTCCCCGGCGCCCAGGTCCAGCTGCGCGCGTGTCGCGAGCAGGAAGTTCGCCAGCGCGCCGTGCGGGATCGCCACGCCCTTGGGGCGTCCGGTCGAACCGGACGTGTAGATGACGTAGGCGAGCTGGTCTCCGCCGATGCCGCCGGCGGGCGCGGGAGCCGGCCGGAGGGGGCCGTCGAGGACGAGGAGGCGCGCCGTGTCCGGGAGGAGGTGGGCGGTCTCCGGTGCGACGATCGCGCAGAGGGGCCCGGCGTCCTCCAGCATGTAGGCGAGCCGGTCGGCGGGGTGGTCGAGGTCGAGCGGCAGGTACGCGGCGCCCGCTTTCAGGACGCCCAGCAGGGCGACGACGAGGTCCGGCGTGCGGGGCAGTGCGAGCGCGACGACGCTCTCGGCCCTGGCGCCCCTGGCGCGGAGTTCCGCCGCGAGCGCCGACGACCGCTCGTCCAGTTCGGCGTAGGTGAGGGACTCCGTCCCGGCCTGGACGGCCGTGGCGCCGGGCGTGCGGGCGGCCTGCTCCGCGAACAGCGCGACGACGTTCGTCTCGGGCACCGGCCGCCCGGTGGCGTTGGCGGCCTCGATGAGAGCGCGCTCGCCGCCGTCCATCATGTCGAGGGCGCCGATGGGGCGGTCCGGGTCGGCCGTGGCGTCCGCGAGGAGCGTCTCCAGGTGGACGAGCAGCGCGTCGATGCGCTCGTCGTCGAACAGCTCGCGCCGGAACGTGGCCTCGACGGTCATGCCCTGCGGCCGGACGAACGCCTCCAGCGACAGGTCGAAATGTGTCGTGCCGTTGTGGATGTGCGTCCAGCTCGACGCGATGCCGGGCAGGTCGAGCTCGCCGATCTCCTGGGCGAGGAAGAGGAGCATCGTGTCGAAGAACGCCGACCGCCCCCGGCCCCGCTCGGGACGCAGTTCCCGGACGATCCGGTCGTAGGGCGGCGTCTGGTGCGCGAAGCCCTCGGTGACCGTCCGGCCGGAGCGCCGCAGCGCCTCCCGGAACGTCGGCGAGCCGGACAGGTCGGTGCGCAGCACGAGCGTGTTGCCGAAGTTGCCGACGAGCCGCTCGGTCTCGGCGTGCTCACGGTTCATCACCGCCGAGCCGATCGCCACGTCGTCCGCGCCGGTGTAGCGGTGCAGCAGGACGGCGTAGGCCGCCGTCATCACCATGTAGGGGGTGAGGTTCTCCTCGGCGGCGAGCCTCCGCATCCCCTCGGTCGCGGCGTCGCCGAACCGCCGCGCGCGGCGCCCGCCCCGCTCGTCCAGGACGGCGCCGCGCGGATGGTCGGCCGGGAGGTCGAGCGGCGCGGGCGGCGGGTCGAGGCGCTCGCGCCAGTAGGCGAGGTCGCCCTCGTCGATGGGCCGCCGCTGCTCCCATTCCGCGTAGTCGGCGTACTGGACGTCCAGCGCGGGCAGCCCGTCCGGTTCCCCGGTGACGGCCGCGCGGTAGAGGGCGGACAGGTCGCGCGACAGCGAACCCCACGTCATCCCGTCCCACGCGATGTGATGGACGACCAGGACCAGCGCGTGCCCGTCTTCCGCGAGCCTCAGCAGCTCGAGCCGGATCGGCCGCTCGTTCCGCAGATCGAACGGCATCGCCGCCAGCTCCGCCGCCCGCGCCTCGGCGTCCGCGCACGGGACCGGCGCGAGCTCCAGCGTGTCGTCGCCGGTGACGACCTGCACCGGCCGGGCCTCCGCACCGTCCTCCGCGTACGTCGTGCGGAGGACGGCGTGCCGGCGGATCAGCCCGCGCAGCGCCTCCCGCAGGGCGCCGGTGTCGAGCGGGCCGTCCATGCGGACGAGCAGGCAGACGTTGTAGGCGGGGCTGCCCGGGAAGGCACGGTGGTGCAGCCACATGCTCTGCTGCGCGTGGGACAGCGGCGCCGGCCCGTCCGATTCGCGGGGAGCGATCCCGGAACCCCCGGACCCCAGCCCGGCCTCGGCCATCATCCGCCGCATCAGTTCGCGCCGCCGCGCCGCCGTCGTCTGCACGCCCGCCCTCTCGTCCGCCATCATGATCGCGAGTTAGGTTAGCCTTGCCTATGACGAGCACACAAGGTTAGCCTTACCTAACTTGATCTTCCGGCCGCGAAAGGGAGTTGGCTGCCTTGTCCATCGGTCTGCGCACTGATGCGAATCCCACGGAACTCGTGCTGGAATGCCCCTCCGAGCCCCTCTCCGCCATGGCCCGGCTGGCCGGATCCGGCCTGTTCGGCGACTACGTGGTCTACGAGCGGCCCGGCTCGTGGACGTTCGCGGGCGGCGTGCTCGCCGAGGTCGTCCTCGACGCGGGCGCCGTCCGGACCCGCCGGCCGGACGGCCCCCCGTCCACCCGGCCCTGGTCGGGGCGCCCGGCCGACGCGCTCCGCGACGCGTTCGCCGAGGTCCCGCTGCCCGCCTGGAACGCCTACGGCTGGATCGCCTTCGAGTTCGCCGCGGCCCGGCCCACCGGGCGGCTCGCGCACCTGATCGTCCCGCGCACCGAGGTCCGCATCGCCGGCGGCCTCGCCCGCATCACCGGCCCCGACACCGGCCAGGTGGCCGACCTCCTCACCGAGGCCGCCCCGGTCCCCGGGACCCCCTCCCCCGTCGACGTCCGGGTGGACGGCGACGCCTACCGCGCCAAGGTCGCCGAGGCCGTCGCCGAGATCCGCGCGGGCCGCTACCAGAAGGTCATCGTGTCCCGCCGCCTGGACATCCCGCACCCGGTCGACGTGATCGCGACCTACGCGCGCGGGCGCGAGGCCAACACTCCCGCACGCTCGTTCCTGCTCGACCTCGGCGGCTTCCGGGCCACCGGCTTCAGCCCCGAGGTCCTCGCGACGGTGGACGCGGACGGCCGCGTCATGACCCAGCCCCTCGCCGGCACCCGCGCCTTCGGGACCGGCGCGGAGGCCGACGCCCGGAGCCGCCGCGAGCTGGAGAACGACCCGAAGGAGATCTTCGAGCACGCCGTCTCCGTGCGCACGTCCCTGGAGGAGCTGCACCGCGTCTGCGACCCGGGCACCGTCCGGGTCACCGACTTCATGACCGTGAAGGAGCGGGGCAGCGTCCAGCACCTCGGCTCCCGCGCCGTCGGCGTCCTCGCCCTGGACCGCTCCCCGTGGGACGCCCTGGACGCCCTCTTCCCCGGCGTGACCGCGTCCGGCATCCCGAAGCCGGACGCGATCGAGGCCATCACCCGCCTCGAAGAGCGCCGCGGCATGTACTCCGGCGCCGTGGTGGCCGTCTCCCACGACGGCGCCCTCGACTCCGCCCTCGTCCTGCGCGCCCTCTACAGCGAGGACGGCCGCGCGTGGCTCCGCGCCGGCGCCGGCATCGTCAGCGCCTCCACCCCCGACCGCGAATACGAGGAGACCTGCGAGAAGCTCTCCAGCATCGCCCCCTACGTCGTCCCCCTCGCCTGATCCTCCGGCAGGCCGTGCGCACGGGTTTCGCGTTCCGGGGGCCGGGGGCCGGGCTCAGGCTCCGGCGAGGAAGCCGGTCAGGCCGTCGAGGAGCATGGTGCTGCCCTGCTCGGCCTGGTCGCGCTCCTCGGCGGAGTCGAAGGTCTGGGAGAGGGTGATCTCGGTGCGGTCGCCGTCGGCGGCCAGGGCGAGGGTCATCAGGACGGGCTCACCGGCGCCGGGGACGTCCATCCCCATCACCAGGCGCTCGTTCGGCACGACCTCGGTGTAGGAGCCGGTCAGCGGGACGCGGGCGCCGCCGGGGATGACCATGACCGAGCTCCACGCGCCGCCGGGCCGGACGTCCAAGGCGACGTCCTCGGCGCCGGCCCACTGGGCGTACTGGCCGGCGTCGGTCCAGGCGTCCCAGACCTTGCCGACCGGGGCGTCCAGGGTGCGGGTGATGGCGTAGTCGAAACCGGTGGTGCCCATGGCGTGTCTCCTTGTCCGATCCCCGCCGGGTCGCGGGGGCCAACTGGACACGAGATTATAGTAATGATCCGTGATGGTCAAGAATCTTGATTAAATTCTCCGGCGAAGTCGAAGTCCCACGCCAACTCCCACACCCACAGGGTCGTACGCAGATCGACGGTGGCCAGCAGCGTGCCGTCCCGGCTGAGCGCCGCCTGGTAGAGCGGGCCCCGATGGCCTTCCAGCGTGCGCAGGCACCGGCCGGAGCGGACGTCCCACACCCGCACCGTGCGGTCCGCGCCGGTGACCGCGAACGCCCCGTCGGCGCTGAGGGCGAACGCGTTCGGGGTCTCCGGCATCGACAGGGTCTGGACGACATCTCCGGTGCCGGTCTCCCAGACGCGCAGCGCCCCCTTGTCGGGGGTCGCCGCCAGCCGGCCGTCCGCGCCGAAGACGACGGCGATGTCCGACAGTCCGCCCGACGCCCGGCCGAGGTGGGAGTACCGCAGCTCCCCGGTGCCCACGTCCCACGCGCCGACGAACAGGCTCTGGGACACGAAGAGGGTCCGGCCGTCGGCGCTGAAGTCGAGTCGTTCACCGGACGTCCGCGACGGCAGCGTCCACACGGGGCGGTCCTCCCCCGGCCGCCACAGGTGGATCTCGTTCTCGCCGGGCGGTCCGCCGAAGCGGTTCGCCTCCGGGTGCCCGCTGCCGAGCGTGGCCGCGTACCGGCCGTCGCCGCTGAGCGCCGCCGCGTGGACCTTGCCGCCGTGCGCCTTCCACGTGTGCAGGATGTCGCCCGCGGGCAGGTCCCGCAGGCGCAGGGTGCCGGTCGCGTCGCCGATGAGGATCCGGTCGCCCGCCGGGTTCACCGCGAACGCGCTGATGGCGCCGAACTCGTCGGTGAACAGGTACTTGCTCCCCGTTTCGAGGCTCAGGCGCCGGATCGTGCCCGCGGACGTCAGCACCACGACCAGCATGCCGTCCACCGCGAACCGGATGTCCCTGGGGCTGCCGCCCTCGCCGCGGTCGAAGGTGTGCAGCCGATCGCCCGCGGCAAGGTCCCAGACGTCGACTTCGCCGGTCCAGCGGCCGGTCGCCGCGACGGCGCCGTCCTCCCGCACGGCAACGGTCGGCGGCTGCGTGAACACCTCGTCCGCGTCGTAGGAGTACAGCGGCGACGCGCTCAGCAGGGTGGACCTGCGTCCGTGCTCGCCCAGCCGCGCCCACGCCGCCCGCAGCGCCGGGTGGCGGTCGAACCCCGGCATCCGCTGCGCGGACCGCAGCGCCTCCGCCGCGGCCGGGAAACGCCCACCGGCCGCCAGCTCGTCCGCGCGGTCCACGAGCTCCTGGAACGCCTCCTCCGCCCGGGTCAGTTCGGGCGCGGGCCGCGGGCGCGCGTAGCACCAGGGCGCCCGGTACCCGCCGTCGGGCAGCGACCGGACCGCGACGCGTCCCCCGGGCAGGCCGAGCACCGCGACGCGGCCGTCGGCGCTGACGGCGAGCGCGTTCGTCCAGCCGGCGCCGGGCGGCAGGTCCCGGTCGAGCGCGCGCAGGCACCGGCCGGTCGAGGCGTCCCACACCTCGACCTCGCTGCCGCCGTCCGCCACGGTCACCACGGTCGGCGCCGCCGCCGCGGGCAGCACGGACTCCACGTCCCGCCACGAGTGCGGCGCCTCGCTGACCACGGCGCCCCGCCACGCGTCCCACACGACGAGCGGCCCCGGCGACCAGGCGACCACGGCGTACCGCGCGTCGGGCGACACGGCTCCGGCGTCCATCGGGCTGGTGTGCACGGGCCTGCCGTGCAGCGTT
The DNA here is from genome assembly GCF_040643275.1 of Spirillospora sp. NPDC047418. NCBI lineage: Bacteria > Bacillati > Actinomycetota > Actinomycetes > Streptosporangiales > Thermomonosporaceae > Spirillospora > Spirillospora sp. NPDC047418. The sequence goes on along the minus strand of NZ_JBEYTW010000102.1, from coordinate 7,507 downwards.
CCCCGGACGGGCCCGATCAGGGCGCGGACCCACACGCCGCCCGCCACGTCCCAGGCGCGGACGGTGCCGTCGTGGTGGAAGCCGAGCGAGGCGGACAGGGCCGCCATGCCGTCCTCGCTCAGCGCCAGCGAGGTGACCGGCCCGGTGTGGCCGCTGAGGGTGGCGGCGATGAGCGGCCCGTCGACCTCCCACACCTGGATCATGCCGCGCGGATACCCCGCCGCGACGTAGCGGCCGTCTCCGCTCACGGCCAGGGCGACGGCCCCGGGCCCCTGCGGCGGACTCGGCAGCCGGCGGCCCCGCTCGAGGTCCCACAGTTCGACGACGCCGCCCCGGATCGCGGCCCCGAGCGTGCCGACCTTGTCCATGGCGAGGGCGGCGACCTCCTCCCCGCGCCTGGTCAGGACACGCGGCGGCCGGCTCCGGCCGGGCTTCCACAGCAGCAGCTTCCCCGCGCGGTCGCCGGACAGGACGAGTCCGCCGTCCGCGGTGACCGCGACCGCCGCGACATCGTCCTTGAGGGAGCCGCCGCGCTTGCGGGCGCGACCGTCGAAGTCCGCGTGGATCCGCGGCGGGCGGCGCTCCCACTCGGCCAGCGCGTCGGCGGCGTCCGCCGAGTCGGGGTCGGCGGCGGCCGCCTCGCGCAGCAGCTCCCCGGCGCGCTCGTCCTCGTGCCGCTCCAGCTGGACGGCGCCGAGGAGCAGGGCACCGTATCCGGCCCGGCCGCCGCCGTCCGCGGCGATCGCGGCCTCGATGTTCGTGACGACTTCCTCGCCGGTCTCCTGCCCCGTCCGCCACCGGTGCAGGCCGGAGTTGTAGACCGACGGCAGGTGGTACGGGTCGGTGCCGAGCGCCCGCCGCCACAGCCCCTCGGCCTCCTCGGTGCGGCCGAGGTCCAGGAGCGAGAGCGCGTGGTTCGACAGGCCGTCCGACAGCAGCCGCGCCGCCCGGGGAACGGGCCGCTCGTAGGGGACGCCGAGGACCTCGCGGTACAGCTCGGTGAGCGTCGCCGCCAACTCCCCGAAACCGGCCGGACGTGCCGCCGGATCCTCGGCGAAGCACTGCCGCAGCAGCGCCGCCACCGCCGGCGGGACCGGGACCCGCGCGCCGCCGTCGCGCAGGATCGCCTCCATCGCCTTACCGGCGGCCTGGCCGCGACGCGCCGGCAGCCGTCCGGCGAACATCTCCAGCACGGTCACCGCCCACGACCACACGTCGGTCGCCGCCGTGAGCCGGACGTCCCGCGCGCTCGCGGCCGCGGCGGCCTGCTCCGGAGAGCAGTAGGCACGCGTCATCCCGCCGAAGCTGACCGACACCGGCAGCTCGGGCGGCGGCGCCGCGCCGCTCTCGCCGCCCTCACCGTTCTCGTCGTTCTCGCTCGCGGCCCGCGCCTTGGCCAGCCCGAAATCGGTCACCTTGGCGGTGCCGTCCGGTTCGAGCATCACGTTCGCGGACTTGACGTCCTGGTGGACGAGTCCGGCCTCGTGCGCGTGCGCGAGCCCCCAGGCCGTCTGCACGGCGATGTCGAGGATGCGGGCCAGCGCCGCCTCGTGCCCGCCCGCGTAGAGTGCCCCGCCGTCCACCGCCTGGGCCAGGCTGCCCCCGTCGACCCATTCGGCGAACACCCGGGGCAGATCGTCGATCGTGCGGACGTAGGCGCATCCGACCGTGTGCGGATGCAGCCCGAGGTTCACCCAGGTGCCGGCCTCCGCCTCGAACCGACGCCGGTCCTCCGGATTCTGGACGTACCTCGGACGCGGCGTCTTCACGGCCATGTCGACCTGCCAGCCGCGGTGACGCACCCGGTGCACCACGCCCATGCCACCGCTGTGCACCACGCCGAGCACCTCGTACAGGCCGAGCACGACCTCACCGGGCGTCCACTCCTGAGCCGCCGCCACCGCGTCAGCCGCCGAGCGCAACGGACAGATGGACCGCCGCGAGCGCACTACCCGGCGGCCCCCAGCGCATCGGCAGCCGCCCCCGCGCATACTGGCCCGGCGCCTCGACGGTGCGTTCGGCGCTCGGGAACTTCGCGCCCACCCCGCCCTCGGAAGTGCGTTTCCGCCCGAATCCGGGATCGACCCGCGGAAGCAGAATGTTGATCTTGGAATCGCCGATGTAGAAGTGGTAACGCAGTGACACTCGGCCCCCTCCGCCGCCGAACGGATCCTGCCAGGGCCACATTACTCGCGCCCGTACCTGGCAGACCGCAATGTGCGGCGATCACAGCGGACGCCCGTCACCCATTCACCTCCAGCCACGCGCATTCGCGCCTCCGGTGAGATCGACGCAGATCCGTCCATGATCAGCCATAAAGAATTCGATGACGGCTCCCACTCCGGGGATATTTTCCATCGCGAAAGGTACCCGCCCTCCCACAGGAACCCGTCGACGCCCCATACCTCGTGGCCGGCCAGAGCACCCGGAAAGAGCGCCCGGACTCGGCGTCGTCGGCGGCGACCGTCACGCACGGCTCGGACGGGGCGCCCTCATCGGCGACGGCGACGGCGACCGCGCCGTCCCAGCGGACGAGGTCGCCGGGGAAGGCGCGCCGCCGGCGCTGCGCGCTCGTGGGGGCGGACAGGACGGGAATCGAATCGGACATGGTTCCCCAGCGCCCAGTGGCCGGTTCGTCATGGCGATCACACGGAAAAGCCCACGTCAGAGGGGTGATTCGCACGCCAACAGCCCGCACGTCGACCGGTTGCCTCTGGCGAGACCCGCACGTTCATCAGCGGAACGCGCGCGGCCAGCGGCTCACGTCGGGTCCGCGTCATCGAACCGCCGGCGCTCCCCCTTCAGGCCGGGTCCGGGGCGTCACTGAGGGTGCGCAGGACGGCGGCCTCCTGGTCGGGGTCGCGGAGAAGAGGAGGGCCCTGCGCGAGCGGGCCGAGAGCGCCGCGGGCGGCGGTGTGCGGATCGGGGGACAACGCGGCCTTCAACGCGGTCGTGAACCAGCCCAGCGTCATGGCGGTCGTCCGTTCGCCGTCACTCATCTTGGAGCGTGCGAACGGGTCGTTGAGTGATACCCCGGCCTGACGTGACCGCGTCAGCCACGATCGGACGTGCCCGCCGAGCTCGGAGCCGGGGGCGACCGCGACCGGCTCGCCGCGCTCGGCCGCGGCGACCGCCTCGGCGAGGCCGGGAGTGCCGTCGACATCCAGGACGGCCGCCAGGCGCATGGCCTCCCGCGCGGCGACCGCACGGAGCAGGCGCGGCGGGGCGGCGTCAAGGGCCGCGATCATTTCGGGATCTTTGGGACCGTAGGACAGCGAGGGCGGAGCCGCCGAGAACCAGGATTCGATCTCGGCGGACAGGAGTTCTCCGGCCAGTGCGTCCGGATGCGGGAGGGCGCCGGTGATCAGGCCCGCCAGGAGGAGGGCCGGGACATGGGCGCTTGACACGTAGTCGTCCTCGTCCTCGGCGTCCGGGTTCAGGCCCGCCGCGCGCATCTTCCCGAGCAGGCGGTCGGGCTCACTGCCCCAGCGCACATCGGGCCAGGTGGGCTCGAATCCGGTGACCAGCGCTCCGTCGACCGCGTAGCGGAAGCCGTGGTCGGCATAGTCGTGCCGCAGTACCGAGACGGCCTCGGTGCCCTGAGACAGTGCCGCCAACGGCTCGATGAGCGAGCCCTGAAAGCCATTGGGCTCGATCAGTACCGTCCAGGTGCCGAGGTTCAGCGCGAAGGCGAAGTCCGGATACCCCGCCTCGTAGGAGCCGAACGCCTCGCCCGCCTCCTGCAGAGTGCGGGGACGCAGCGTGTCCGGGAGAGCCCCTAAGCGTGACAGCGCCTCGGTCTCGTCAACCTTCTTGATGAAAGTGAGACAGAAGATCTCACCGAGCATCTCAATCCGCGCGACGTCGTCGCGCGTCACCTTGAGCATGGCCCCCCGCAATGGTCGGTGTCATTCCTGAAGATCATGACAGTGTCCGACCCGGCAGGTGAAGAGATCCAAAACCGGCGGGCTTACTCCGCCCCGGCGGGTCCGGGTTCAGAAGCCCCCGAAGTCGGAGTACGCGCTGTACAGGCCGGACCGGTAGGGCACTTCGGGAAGCGGTTCGTTGACCCGCGGCTTCGGGATGCTGATCTTGATCGATACCGGTGGCTCCCACGTGTGGGTCTCGAAGATCGTCCGGAGTTCACGGTCGGCGATGCCCGCGGCGCCGCTGGCCGCGACGCGGGACAGGGCGTCCAGCGACGACGCCCGGTCCAGCGCACGGCGCAGCCGCCGCGCCCGCCGGGCCCGGCCCCACTGCCACAGCGCACGGACGCGGGAGCCCGGCAGCAGCCGCTCCGCCCGAAGCCGCCGGCCGACCTCCTCGACCGCTGGGGAGGCCGCGATCATCAGCAAGGTCAGGCCGAGCACCCTGCCGACCTCCGGCACCGCCTTCAGCGCCGCGGTCTCGACGGGGTCGCGGGGTTCGCGCCGTTCCGCGTACACCCGGTGCCGATCCGGCGAGACCCTGATCTGACCGTCCCCGGCCAACCTGACCAGCACGGTCATCGCGACACGCTCGCGGCCGCCGCACAGGTAGGCGATCTCGTCGGGGCGTAATTCGGTGTGATCGCGCATCAGTTCCACTTCCAACTGAGGTCATAACAGTACGGACGCTTTCTGGTCAGACGCACTGTGCTCTGCGGACGTTCCGGCGTCAACCTTGGCGCCGTGCCGGGGCCACGGCGGTCTCGGCGATCAGCTCGGTGACGGCACTGAGGGACACATCCCGCAGCCCAGTCCCGGTGATCTCACCGGCGAGCCGCGCGGCGCGGCGGGCGTCGGTCGCGGCGAACGCAGAGGCCGCGACGCCCGGCAGGTAATCACGGCCGGGTCCCCGGTAGTCGCGGCCGGCCGGTTCGGTCATTTGCGGCACATGGAAGAGCCTGCACGCCGCCAAAGCCCGCGCCATGATCGCACGCTCGACAAAAACGGCAGATGCCGACCGACCTGCTGCCCAACCGGCCGCACACCCACCACGTCGTCGAGCGCGCTGGCCCGCTGGGCCGGGTCTCCGCGCCGGCCGCACACGCCCCCGACGGCGGCCGACGCGGCGGCGGCGGTCACCTATCAACATTATGTTGACAACAATATGTTGATACCTCAGCATGATCCGCATGGAGAACTCGGACGCCGACCATGGGCAGGCCGACCGCGAGGCGGAGGCGCGCAGGCGGTTGCTGGACTCGGGTGCATCGTCGCTCCCGCGGGCGCCCTGGCTGCACGGGAGTCAGCCACCCTCGGCGGTCGACTTGATCCATTTCGCGTTGTGGCATGACAGCGCCGGCGACATCGACGAGCGCACCGTGGCGGCGGCCCTGACTCTGCTGCCGGCCGCCCGGGCCGAGGTGGACCAGGTGGAGGCGGCGCTGATGTTCATCGCACGCTCTCATGGTCTGTCGTGGCCGCAGATCTCGCGCGCGATGGGGCTGGCCTCCGCCCAGGCCGCGCAGCAGCGCTTCGGCCGGGTGACGGGCCGCGTCGAGAACCGCCGAGGGAGTGTTTGAGGTGGCCGGCGTGTCCGCTCCGGAGGACTTGGCCTTGCACGGCGTCCGAGTGCTGGGCTTTTCGACGGCGTCCCGCGTCGCCGCCCGTTACAGGCTGGACGCCGATGTGATCCAGGAGGCACTGCTGGACTTCCAGGCCCGGGGTTGGCTTCACTGGTCGAGCTTCGCCGGCAGCTCCGGCTGGTCACTGACCGACGCCGGCCGTGTGGAGAATGAGAGGCGGCTGGCGGACGAGCTCGACCGGGCGGGTGCGCGAGATGCCGTAACCGGCGTGCACGCCGCGTTCGTACCCCTGAACCGGCGCTTCGGTACCGCCTGTACCGACTGGCAGATACGGCCGACCCGGCTCGATCCGATGGCCTTCAACGATCACACCGACTGGCGCTGGGACGAACGGGTCCTGCGGACGCTGGCGGACGCGGGCAACTCCTTCACCGAGCTGTGCGGTCAACTCACCGAGCGCCTGGCCCGCTTCGACGGCTACGCCGACCGGTACTCCTCAGCGCTACGCAAGGTGGAGCGGGGAGAGCGTGCATGGGTCGACGGCCACGACCGGGACTCCTGCCACACTCTGTGGATCCAGTTCCACGAGGATCTGCTCGCCACCCTCGGGATCCCGCGAGGATCCGATACCTGACGACCTCTGATGATCCTCCGTCCCCCGGCTCGGCCGAGGTCGGGGTGCAACGATGGTGCGGGCATGTCGGGGGTTTTCGACATGGCGGCGTGAGAACTCCCGGTCAAGGCGGCGCGCTCAGCGCGAGGTCGAGCGCCTCGGCCGCCCAGGCGGAGGAGCCCCATTCATCGTCCTCGGTCGCCGGCTGGGGCTGGTTCGGCAGCGGCCGGTGCCGCACGCCGCGCAGACGGGCCGCTCGTGCCGGTCGCGTCCTGCCCGGTGGACGGTGAGGACGGTGGTCAGCGCCGCTGATGTCGCCAGCGTCAGCATGCGGGCCGTGCGCAGGAACGCCACGCTGTGCGGGTCCAGGACGGCGGAGTTCGCTCCGGCGAGCCGGTCCAGGGCGTGCGGGTCGGCGCGCATGGCGGCGGTCATCGCGGACCGCACTTGCGCGGTGGTCCACTCGCGCAGATCGTGGCCGCTCACGCCGCCTCGCCGAGGGCCGCGCCGAAGACGGCGGCGACGGTGCGGGACCGGTCGCTGCCGAACCAGCCCCAGCCGGCGGCCATGAGGGACACGGTCCGCAGGCCGCGTCCGGACTCGGCGTCGTCGGCGGCGTCGGTCACGCACGGCTCGGACGGGGCGCCCTCGTCGGTGACAGAGACGGCGACCGCCCCGTCCCAGCGGGTGATCTCGACGGTGAAGGTCCCGCCGGGCTGACCGGACTTCGTGTGCCGCAGCGCGTTCACCACCAGCTCGTCGATGGCGAGGAGCACCTCGTCCAGCAGCGGGCAGCCGTCCAGGAGCATCGCGGTGAAGCGGCGGGCGGCACGGGCCTGGACGGGTTCGCCCGGGAAGGCGCGGCGCCAGCGCAGCGCGCTCGCGGGGACGGACGTGCCGGGTATCGGGTACGACATGGGGTTCCTCAGCGCGTTGTGGCCGGTTCGTCATCGTGCGTGTTCATCGTCACACCACGAATCGGCGATCACAGGGAAAACCCCACGTCAGCCCACTGATTCGCACGCTCGCCACGTGAGCGTCAACCGGCCGCCCGGGCCCCGAATCCGAACGCCCGTCACCTGAACGTCCACGTGGCGTGCGGCTGCCGGTTCTGAGCGTTTCGCCGTACACTCGGCTCTCTCACGATCTTCGACCGATCCGCGCTGCGAACCCCTTTCGGGAGTCGAGATGGTCCCTCCGCCCTCCGCCCCCATGGCTCCCGCACCATTACCCGGTCCGCCGCGGAAGGCGGGCGGTACGGCACAGGTCGTCCTCGGGCTGGCGCTCCTGGTGCCGGCCGCGTTCTTCACGCTCACGTCCCTGGTCGTCCCCACCGTCCAGACGATCCTGCGCGGCTTTCAGCGGGGCGGGCTGCCGGAGGCGAA
>NZ_JBEYTW010000101.1:0-32106 GCF_040643275.1 Spirillospora sp. NPDC047418 | reverse complement strand
TGAACTCAACGGACGACCCCGCCAGACCCTGGACTGGGAAAACCCAGCCCAAGCCCTCAACCGCCACCTCGTTGCAACAACCACTTGACGCCAAGGCGTCGAAAACAACAACACGCCGCAGATCAACGAGTGGCGGCCGCTAGCCGCGGTGAGGCGGGTGGCCGCCGGACGGCGGGTAGTGGGCCGGCGGGGGCGCGGGCGGGTAGCCGTATCCGGGCTGAGCGGGCGGCTGCGCAGGCGGGTAGCCGGGGTGTCCGGCGGGCTGTGCGGGCGGGTAGCCGGGGTGTCCGGCGGGCTGCGCAGGCGGGTAGCCGGGGTGTGCGGGGGGCTGGTGGGTGCGGCGGCGGCGTCCTAGCGCCGGTCCGGCGAAGAATACGAGGCCGCCTATGGCCACTATCGGCCCGAAGATCATCATGAGTACGGCCTCGCGGCCGTTCTGCGACTTCTGCTCGCCGTAGGAGCGCTCGGTCGAGCCGCCTCTGCTGGTGGTCCGGCAGGTGTCGCCCGGCGACATCGTCTGGCCGCCGCACTTCACCTCGCCTTCACCGCTGGACGCGATGCCCCCGATGAACAGGCCGATGCCGATGACGAGGCCGAGTAGCCCGTAGACGATGGAACGCACCCGTCCCGCCTTCCCTCCGGTAATGGCGGGATTTTAGCGATCATCGTCGGCGCAAAAGGCGCATTGCCTTCTCCTGCTCGAAATCGAGGGCGCGGGCCGGCGGCGCCGACAGCCGTCCGATGCGCTCGCCGAGTTCCCGGACGCCGCCCTGCACCTGCGGTTCGGCCAGGACGCGCAGCCCGAACGCCAGTTCGGCCGGGCCGATGTCGTAGCGCTTCTCCAGCGCGAGGGCGAGCGCGACGGCCCGCAGCTCGGCATCCCCGAACCGCCGGTGGCCGCCCCCGCGCAGCGACGCCTCCCGGGTGGCGGGCAGCAGGCCGAGGGCCTCCCGGTAGCGGAGCATGCGGGGCGAGGTACCGAGCCGCCGGGCGGCCTCCGTGATGCGCATGGGGCCAATTCTGACAAATCAGTGTCAGAAAGTCGCGTCCGGCCGTGCCTTCCCCCGCCGGCCGCCCGTAGACTCGCGGCGTTGACGCGGTCCGACGGCCCCGTCAGACCCTCGCGAACCGGCCCGCACACGCGGACGGCGCCGCCCATCACCAAGGGAGCAACGAAAGCATGGACTACAAGGTCGCCGACCTGTCGCTGGCCGACTTCGGGCGCCGGGAGATCCGGCTCGCCGAGCACGAGATGCCGGGCCTGATGGCGGTGCGCGCGGAGTACGCCGCCGCCCAGCCGCTGCGCGGCGCCAAGATCATGGGCTCGCTGCACATGACGATCCAGACGGCCGTGCTGATCGAGACGCTGGTCGACCTCGGCGCCGACGTCCGCTGGGTCTCCTGCAACATCTTCTCCACCCAGGACCACGCCGCGGCCGCGATCGTCGTCGGCAAGGACGGCACCGTCGACGACCCGAAGGGCGTCCCGGTGTTCGCGTGGAAGGGCGAGACCCTCGAAGAGTACTGGTGGTGCACCGACCAGGCCCTGCAGTGGCCGGACGGCACCGGCCCGAACATGATCCTCGACGACGGCGGCGACGCCACCATGCTCGTCCTCAAGGGCGTCGAGTACGAGAAGGCGGGCGCCGTGCCGACCGCCACCGAGGACGACCCCGAGGAGTGGGGCGTCATCCTCGACACCCTGCGCCGCACGATCGCCGAGAAGCCGGGCCGCTGGACCGGGACCGCCGTCGCGATCAAGGGCGTCACCGAGGAGACCACCACCGGCGTCCACCGCCTCTACGAGATGGCGAAGGCCGGCACGCTCGCCTTCCCGGCGATCAACGTCAACGACTCGGTCACCAAGTCGAAGTTCGACAACAAGTACGGCTGCCGGCACTCGGTGATCGACGGCCTGAACCGCGCCACCGACGTGCTGATCGGCGGCAAGGTCGCCGTCGTGTGCGGCTACGGCGACGTCGGCAAGGGCTGCGCGGAGGCGCTGAAGGGCCAGGGCGCCCGCGTCATCGTCACCGAGATCGACCCGATCTGCGCGCTGCAGGCCGCGATGGACGGCTTCCAGGTCACCACCCTGGAGGAGGTCGTCGACATCGCCGACATCTTCGTCACGACCACCGGCAACTTCAACATCATCTCGGCCGCCCAGATGAGCCGGATGAAGCACCAGGCGATCGTCTCCAACATCGGCCACTTCGACAACGAGATCGACATGGCCGGCCTCGCCAAGATCGACGGCATCGAGAAGATCGAGATCAAGCCGCAGGTGCACGAGTGGCGCTTCGCCGACGGCCACTCGATCATCGTCCTCGCCGAGGGCCGCCTGATGAACCTCGGCTGCGCCACCGGCCACCCGTCGTTCGTGATGTCGAACTCTTTCACGAACCAGGTCATCGCGCAGATCGAGCTGTTCACCAAGACCGACGAGTACCCGATCGGCGTCTACGTCCTGCCGAAGCACCTGGACGAGAAGGTCGCCCGCCTCCACCTGGACGCCCTCGGCGTCAAGCTCACCGAGCTCACCAAGGAGCAGGCCGCCTACATCGGCGTCCACGTCGAAGGCCCCTACAAGCCCGACCACTACCGGTACTAGACCGCGGTCCGTTGACTTGCGGCGTGTTGCCCTTATGCGGCTGTTGATAAGGGCAACACGCCGCAAGTCAACGAGGTGTTGATCGGGTCGGGCGTGCGCATGGGGAGTTCATGAGCGATATCGCGGATGGTGCGCTGGCTTATGAAGGGGTCAAGCGGATCGGGTGGGCCGAGCGGAGCATGCCCGTGCTGCGGCAGATCCGGGAGCGGTTCGCTGAAGAGCGGCCGCTGGACGGGTTCAAGGTCGCGGCGTGCATGCACGTCACGACGGAGACGGCCGGGCTGATCCGTACGCTGCAGGCCGGCGGGGCCAGTGTGGCGCTGGCGGCGTCGAATCCGCTCTCCACCCAGGACGACACCGCGGCGGCGCTCGTCCATGAGTACGGGGCGGAGGTCTTCGCGCGGGCGGGGACCGACCGCGAGGGGTACTACGCCCACATCCACCAGGCGCTGGAGACCGGGCCCGACTTCGTGCTGGACGACGGCTGCGATCTGGTCAACACGCTGCACATCGACCGGACGGATCTGCTCGGCACGGTCAAGGCGGGGTGCGAGCAGACGACGACCGGTGTCATCAGGTTGCACCAGATGGCGCTTGAGGGAGCGCTCAAGTTCCCCATGGTCGCGGTCAACGACACCGATACGAAGCACATGTTCGACAACCGCTATGGGACCGGCCAGTCGACGCTGGACGGAATCGTGCGCGCGACGAACACGCTGCTGGCCGGAAAGACCATCGTCATCGCGGGCTTCGGTTACTGCGGTCGCGGCTTGGCCGAGCGTGCCCGGGGTCTGGGTGCGCGTGTGGTCGTGACCGAGATCGACCCCGTCAAGGCGCTCGATGCGGCGTTGCAGGGTTTCTCCGTCCTGCCCATGGCCGAGGCCGCCGTGGACGGCGACGTGTTCATCACCGTTACCGGGAACCGCGATGTCGTGAACGCCGACCATCTCGCGGTCATGAAGGACGGTGCCATCCTCGCGAACTCCGGGCACTTCGACGTCGAGATCGACGTGCGGGCGCTGAGCGGGATGGCGGTCGAGGTGCACCACGGGATCCGGCCGCAGACCGACGAGTACGTGCTGGCCGATGGGCGGCGCCTCGTCCTGCTCGCCGAGGGGCGGCTGGTGAACCTGGCCGCCGCGGAGGGGCATCCGGCCGCCGTCATGGACATGTCGTTCGCCGACCAGGCCCTCACGTGCGCGTGGCTCGCGAAGTCGCACGCGACGCTGGCGCCGGCCGTCCACGAGGTGCCCAAGGAGATCGACACGGAGGTGGCCCGGCTCAAGCTGGCGTCGATGTCCATCTCCATCGACCTGCTGACCCCGGACCAGGAGGACTACCTCCACTCCTGGCGCATCGGCTCCTGATGCCCGCCGGCACGTACCTGCACCTGGACGAGGGGGTCGAGGAGCGCTTCCAGTGCGCGCCCGGCCCCGGCGGCTGGCGCTACACGTCCCGGCGGGACGACGGCGTCCGCGTCGACCTCGTCGTGGACGCGCGGTGGCGGCAGATCCGCGTCGAACTCGTCACCCCCGGCTGGTGGCTGCGCGGCGGCCTGACCGGCCCTGAACTGGCCTGGGTGCGCGCGTCCGGAGAGACCGGAACCGAGCACGGCGAGCGAGCGGCGGGGTTCGTTTCCGATTCGCCGGGCTTCGTCGTCGCCGTTGCCCATTCGCTGGAGCTGGCCGAGGGCGCGCAGACAGATGTTCGTCTCGTCCAGGTGAGCGGGACGTCCCTTTCCGCATTGACGACCCTGTGGCGCTGGCGACATGCCGGGACGTCCGCGTACGAGACCGAGACGACGCCCCTGCCCGTCCAGGAGTACGAGGTCACCGACCTGGCCACGGGGGAGGCGGAGACGATCCATGTGGCCGGCGACGTCCTGCTGGCCGGGCCCGGCGTCGAGCTCACGGATCTGGCGTCGCCGCCCAACGTCTAGGCCGGTCCGAACGCCGCGCATCGATGGGGCGCGTTCGATACCTTTGTCCCCTTCGTGATCAAGGAGGCGGACATGCAGGGGCAGCCACCGGGTGGGCCGGAGGAGCAGGGGCGCCCCGCGCCGCCGCCCGGTCCGCAGTTCGCGCCGCAGGGCGCGCCGATCCCGCCGTCGGGCGGGCTGTTCCCCCCGCCGCCGGGGGCTCCGGTACCGCCGGGCGGGCCGGTGCCGCCCTACGGGCAGCCCGGATTCGGGGGTCCGCCGCCGCCCGCCAGGAAGCCGTCGCCGATCGTCTGGGTGGTGATCGCCGCCGCGGTGGTCTTCTTCGTGGGCGCCACCGGGTTCATGCTCGTCCAGGGCAGCGGCGCGCCGAGCGGCCCGGTGAAGGCCGCGCAGTGCGTCGACAAGGGCTTCGGGATGGACGACGGGAACCGCATCCCCGCGAGCATCCGCGTGGGCTGCGACGACGCGGAGGCCAGAGCCAAGGTCGTCAAGGTCACCGACGAGGGCGAGGCGTCCGGTTTCAACTACACGTCCCGCTCCGAACCGGACTGCCCCGGTGGGACCGACGGCGTCACCAATGTCCGCGCCAAGGACACCGACAAGCACTACTACGAGGCGTGCGTCCGCAACCTCAAGGGCCCGCACCCGGGCGACCCCGGTACGGGCGGCGCGTTCCTGACCGCCGGCGACTGCGTGAGCAGCGGCTCGGTCGGGTTCGGCAAGGAGCAGCCGTGCGCCAAGGCCGGCTGGTACGGCAAGGTCGTCGCGCGCGTCGCCACGGAGCAGTCGTGCCCGTCGACGACGCTGGAGGTCATGAAGATGCGGTCGTTCGGCGGCGGTGATCTCGCCAAGCCGGTCGTGTGCCTCGGCCCCGGCGGCGGCGTGCTGTCACCCGGCGACTGCATCAGGGACCCGTCGTTCAACGTGGGCGACCTTGACAAGGCCGACTGCGGCTCCACCCAGGCCATCGCCAAGGTCGTCGGCCGCGTGAGGACGCAGCAGGAGTGCTCGTCCGAGGCCACGAACTACCTGACCAGCAAGGGCGCGTACCTCCCGGTGCTGTGCCTGAAGAAGCTGCGTCCGACCCTCAACGAGAGGCTTCGCTCCCTTCCGGGCTAAGCCTTGACGGTGACGGTGTGGGACGGCGTTCCGGGGTCGGCCCACACCGACAGGACGTGGCGGTCCGCGTCCCAGTGCGTCCGCCACTTCCCGTCGGGGTCGGTCGAGGTGACCTCCGGAGTGTCCGGGAACCAGATCTCCGTCGGACCGGTCACCCCCGGCTTGTTGCGCCAGGTGACGGTCAGGGCGCCGTCGGCGTAGGAGACCCCGGCCAACGTGCCGGCGACGGCGCGCGGGTACGGGCGGGCCAGCACCGTGGCGAACAGGGTCGGCTTCCCGTCGCCGTCGATGACGCCGGACGAGCCCGGGTCGTTCGACCAGTACGCCCAGCCGATGCCCAACTCGTCCGCCATGGTGAGCCAGTCGCCGGTGAAGTCGGCCGCGCCCGGGGCGCCCTGGCCCATGCCGCCGACCTCGCCGAGCCACATCGGGGTGTTGAGGCGCCGCGCGGCCGCGGGCATGTTGCGCTTCCACAAGGCGAACTGCGCCTGGACGAGCATCTTCGCCAGGCCGTCGTAGGAGCCGCCGAGGTCCACTCCACCGGGATAGAAGTGCGGTGCCAGGACGATGCGCGGCCCACCCGGACGAGGGTCGTGAACCGTGCCGAGCGATGTTTCCGCCCCTTCGTTGGGGCCGAGTGCCTGCGGTTCGACGAACACCCAGTTGTCGCCGTCCACCTCACGGATCGCGTTGACGATGCCCTGGTAGAACGGCGTCAGGATGGGGCCCTCGAAGAAACCGAACTGCCTCGTCCCGCCGAACGGCTCGTTCATGAGGTCGTAGCCGAGCACTGCGGGGTCGTCCGCGAAGCGTTTCGCGACGTGCTTCCACATCGCGGTGTAGTGCCGCATCAGTTCCGGGTGCTTGCCGGTGTTGTTCCAGAAGTTGTCGTAGGCGCGCAGTACGGCCGGTTGCAGGTAGGTGAGCACCCATGGGTCCTGCGGGGTGCAGGGCAGGCCGTCGGTGATGGTGGCCCAGGCGGGGGCTCCGTTCCCTGAGCCCTTGCAGGCCGCCGGGCCGTAGATGTCCTGGTGCATGTCGAGGATGACGTGCATCCCCTGCTCGCGGTACCAGGCGATGCGTTCCGCGACGTCGTCCAGATACGCGTCGTCGTACTGGCCGGGCTGGGGTTCGACGTTCTTCCACTGGATCAGGTACCGGACGGAGTTCGTGCCGAGGTCGCGTGCCTCGCGGACGATGTCGTCCCGGCTCACCCAGGGCAGCCCGCTCGGCCCCTTGGCGCTGCCCGCCGTGTTGAGGCCGTGCAGGACGAGCGTCCGGCCCTGGTCGTCGGTGATGGCGGGGAGCGGTGCCGTGTCGGCGCGTGCGGAGGGGCCGGTGAGGAACGCGGGGGTCAGGGCGAGTGTCGCCGTCAGGGTGATCCGGCCGAGGACAGTACGTACGCGCATCCCGCCTCCAAAAACCCGAAACTTATTCGGATATTAGGAGCCGTCCGGGGTGCGGGGAAGGCCCAAGACGTTCTGGTAGGGGCCGGCGCCGTAGTTCGGGGGCGGCAGGAACTGCGGCTGTCCCGCGGCGGGGGCGCTGAACGGCGGCGGAGCCGGCGGGCCGGGCCGGGCGGGGCCGTACGGCGGCGGCCCGGCGGCCGCCATGGCCGGAACCGGCCCCGGGTAGGGCGCCGGATAGGGCACCGGATAAGGCGCCGGGCCGGGGCCCCAGGCGGGCAGGCCGAGGCGGCGCATGCGGCGGGCGCGGCGCTCGGCGAGCCGTAGCTCCTCACGGTGCCGGCGTTCGGCGAGCACCGCCGACAGCAGGATCTCCGGCCGCACCCCCGGCGGCGGGGGCGGGCTGATCACCGCGACGACCTGGCCGGCGATCCGCCGGCCCAGCGTGTCGCGCACCTCCGGCAGCAGCTCCCAGAACCGCGCCAGGTACTGCCGGGACGTCATCGCCAGCTCGTCCGACAGCATCGAGATCTCCAGCGTGCGGGCCCACCAGGCGAGCTGCGGCGGCATCACCGCGACCGGGCCGAACAGCGCCGACGCCGGGGCGCGGTCCTTGATGACGATCGTCCCGGCGAACAGGTCGCCGAGCCGCTTGCCGCGCCGGTTGCAGAACGAGGTGATCAGCGCGGGGGAGCCGTAGAACGTCCAGAACTCGATGAAGCCGGCGAGCGCCCGGACGAGCGCCTGCCGGAACCGCACCGGCCCGCCGTCGTCGCCGACGACGCGGAGCCCGACCGCCATCTTGCCCAGCGTCCGGCCGCGCAGCAGCGTCTCCAGCAGGCACGGGTAGCCGACGAGGACGGCGACCGTGCCGACCAGCGTGAGCCCGATCGTCCACGCCTCGTCCGCGACGAGCGACGTCATCGCGGTGATGTAGATGACGATGTAGAGCATCACCACCTGGAAGATCAGGTCGAGCAGGAAGGCGCAGCCCCGGCTGGCCAGGCGCGCGACGCGGATGTCGAGCGCGACGGCCTCGCCGGTGACGAGTTCGGCCATGTCCTGGTCCTCCAATGCCGGTGGTAAGTCCATTTTGCCGGTTCGGTAAGCCGACACGTTAGTCTCGCCGGGTGGACGTCGACGCCTACGTGGCCGCGCACAACCCCGACTGGATGCGCCTGGAGCACCTCATCAACCGTCGGCGCAGGCTGACGGGTGCCGAGGCCGACGAACTGGTCGAGCTGTACCAGCGGACGGCGACGCACCTGTCGGTCGTCCGGTCCGCCTCGCCCGACCCGCAGCTGGTGAGCCGGCTGTCGTCGCTGGTGGCGCGCGGCAGGGCTTCGGTGGCCGGCGCGCACGCGCCGCTCTGGCGGGACGTCACCCGCTTCGCGACGGTGTCGTTCCCGGTCGT
This sequence comes from Spirillospora sp. NPDC047418, assembly GCF_040643275.1. Lineage (NCBI taxonomy): Bacteria > Bacillati > Actinomycetota > Actinomycetes > Streptosporangiales > Thermomonosporaceae > Spirillospora > Spirillospora sp. NPDC047418. Next base: position 23,617 of record NZ_JBEYTW010000101.1, on the reverse strand, counting down.
CGCGTACCGGATGAAGTGGTGGTGGCTCGGCAACGCCGTCCTCGGCAACCTGCTCGCCCTCGCGCTGGCGATCTGGGTGGTGCACAGCCCGGAGGTGCAGGCGAGCATCGGCACGCCGGACGAGATCCGCGAACTGGTCGACCACGATTTCGCCAACTACTACACCGAGCATTCGGCGGCGTCGTTCGCGTTCCAGGTGTGGGTGAACAACGCGTGGGTGTCGGCGATCGCGCTGATCTTCGGCATTCTGCTCGGCATCCCCACCGTGTACGTGCTGCTGATGAACCAGCTCAACCTGGGGCTGATCGGCGGGCTGATGTTCGCCAACGGCAAGGGCGACGTGTTCTTCGGCCTGATCCTGCCGCACGGCCTGCTGGAGCTGACCGCCGTCTACCTGGCCGTCGCCGGCGGCCTGAAACTCGGCTGGACGATCATCGACCCGGGCCCGCGCAGCCGCGGCCAGGCCCTCGCCGAGGAGGGCCGCGCCGCCGTCAGCATCGCCATCGGGCTCATCGCGGTGCTGCTGATCTCCGGCCTGATCGAGGGCTTCGTGACCGGCTGGGTGCACATCACCTGGCTGCGCATCGCGATCGGCGTCCTCGCCGAGGTCGCGTTCCTCAGCTACGTGATCGTCCTCGGCCGCCGCGCCACCCGCCAGGGCGAGACCGGCGACGCAGACCTCCGCCCCGACACCGCCCCGGTCGCCGGCTGACCCGTCGCTCAAGGGCATCCGTTGGACGGGACGTCCAGGTCCCCCGCCTTGACGTCGCGCACGAGGCTCCGGAAGCTCTCCCGCGAGAGCGCGAACACCGCCCCGTACGGGTCCTTACTGTCCCGCACGCCGACATTTCCCGGACGCTGCGCAACCTCAACGCAGTTGCCGCCGGACGTGTTGCTACGCGACGCCTTGCGCCAAACGATCATCGGTAGGTCTCCAGAGCTCTTTCGAGGATGGCCCGGGTTGAGCCGATTCCTTCCGCAGTGTCGCTGATGCGCTCGTACATTACTGCGTACTTCTGGACGTCTCCCGGGTCGGTGACGAGCCGCCCGCGCTCAGGGGCGTCAGCGAACGCGACATCCCTATCCTCCACCCTCATGACTTGAAATGAGCCGTCCAGCCCGACATGGGACCCCGCGCTGCGCTCAAGGATGCGAAGGTTGACCTTGGGCAGGTCCGCGGCCGTGAGCAGGTGTTCGATCTGCTCACGCATCACCTCGTTGTTCCCCACGGGCTGGGCGAGCACGGCCCAACTCAAGATGACCGTCATGCGTGGCGGGTCGGGCTTCCCGAACACGGCTTCCTGCCGCGCGAGTCTCGTCTTCACCGCCCGTTCCACGTCGTCCACCATTCCTGAAGAGAGTGCGGCCCGCGCGTAGTCCTCCGTCTGGAACAGGCCCGGGACGAGGAGCGCCTCCCACATGCGGTGACGTGTCGCCCGTGCCTCGTGCCACGTCAGCCCGGTGAACCAGTCGCCGTCATCGGATGCTTCGGCCCAGCGCACGAGCCGCGCGAACGGGATGACGGGCTTCCAGATCTCGTCCAGCCGCTCCGCGTACTTGATCGACAGATGGATGGATGCGTTCTCCACCCGGGAAACATATGAACGATGGCATTCGATTCGATGGGCGAGCGATTGGCCGGTCAAACCGGACAACTTGCGGAGACGCAGCACCTCAAGGGCTATGAAGTGCCAGATGGAACGGTCTGGGTCCAGTTCGTTACGCACTGACACGGAAACCTCCGGGGGTTACTGAGGTTCGCGAACGTAGAGAAGATACCTCGCGGCGGCTCATCCTGTGTGGCGTACGGCACAACACCTAGTGCGGCGCCAAGGTCACCGAGTGCGTTGATCTGCGGCGTGTTGTTGTTTTCGGCGCGCTCATAACAACAACACGCCGCAGGTCAACGATGTGGCGGCCGGTCGTGGACACCGCACTGGCCGAGGCGCCGGGGGATGCCACCCCGGGGAGGGGATGTCCGATGATCGCGTTCAAGCCGGATATGGAGAAGATCAAGGTGGCGCGGGATCACGTTGCCGCGATCGCGGCCGGCTGGCCGGTGGACGAGTATCTGGTGCGGGTCGTGGCCTCGGAGTTGATCACCAACGCGGTCCGGCACGCGGTCACCGACGAGGTCCGGGTGGACGCCCGTTCGGACGGCCGCGTCTGCGTGGTGGAGGTCTGGGACGGTGACGGCACGCTCCCGGTGGTGCACCGTCCAGGCCCCGACGCGGTGGGCGGCCGGGGCCTGATGATCGTCGGGGAGTTCGTCACCCGGTGGGGCGCCGTCCGCGACGACCGAGAGGGCGGCAAGACCGTCTTCGCTGAGTGGGCCGTCCCGTGCCCCTGCCCGAACAGATCGCCGCCGATTCGTACGCCTCTTCCCCTCGACCCGCCCGCCGAAGTCAGGTTCAACGGGAGGGGGACCCCCGGTGAGTATCGGCAAGGGGTCGGCCGGCAGGCCGACGGCGTCCGGGATGGGGCGGGCCGTGGGCCACGAGGTCGGCCGCAGTCGGTTCGTGCTGGGCTGGCGGACTCGGATGGGCCACCATCACGCGGCGGTGCGGAGACTGGAACTGCTGCGGGTCGCGCTACGGCCGATGGGTTGGCGGTGCGTGGGGTTGTACGACCGGCCCGAGTTCCGGTTCCCGGTGCCGCTGCTGTGGGTGTACGCCCGCGGGGCGGCCGATGACGTGGGGGCCGTGGTGCGGGTGAAGGCGCTGCCGGGCGACAACTGGGGCTACTTCGAGGCTGGCGACGGACGCGAGGGCTTCGTATGGTCCTGCGGAGATGCCGAGGCGGCGGCAGCCGCGTTGGATCTGCTGCTCAAATCCCGGCTGTTCCCCGGCAACGAGTGGATCGCGCCGCAGTGAACGAGAAGGCCGGGGCGGATTTCAGGACGGCGGCGGGAAAGAGGGGGTCGGGACGCCGACGAGCGGCTTCCCGTCGCCGGCCCGTTCGCCGCACTCGGGATAGCCGGAGTCGGATGCCTGCGCCACGATCTCGTCGTTGTGGAACAGGGTACATGTGGCCGTGCCACTTCCGATCACGGAGAACTTGATATTGGTGAATCCTCCCCAGCTGAACCGGTATTTCCGCGCGAAGGGAAGTTCAACGCGGCGCCGTTCGGTCGATGAGGGTGTTTCCATCTCGATGTCGACCCACTTGGCGTCGCCGGTCACGACGTAGGTGACGTCGTATCGAAGGTGCATCAGGGTCGCCAGTCGGGTTCCGGCCGAGCCGATCGTATCGCCGAGAACCGCCCATCCGCCGATGGCGAACTGGGCCGCCAGCAGCAGGCATCCGAGTTGCATGATCCAGGGCGCGGGCGTCGTCTCCCGCGCTGCCGCCGGCGGATCGGTATCCATGCGCTCAGGTCACCTTTTCCTGATTCTCCTGGGTGAGGAGCGGCAGGCTCCGCCCGGCGGTAAGAGCATCATCCACGCTCTGCTGGAGGGTCTTTTCGACAAGGCGTGCCTGCTGGGCGAGTTCGCCGATCTCGGCGACGGCCTGTTCGTCCTGGACCGTCCGGGCCAGTAGTGCGCGCGAGACGTCGCCGAGGTCGGCGATGTCTCGGGCTGCCTGCCATTCCATCAGGGCGGCATCCGCCGCCTGGGTCCGCTCGGCATACTGCTCCAGCGCCGCGATACGCTTGTCGAGAGCGCGGACGGACACGCGGAAGGCCTTTCGCTGGGGTTCGAGTGCGGCTCGGATCCGTCCGGTGAGGCGGGAATCCCGGGTCGCCTGGTCGATCCGTTGTTCGAAGCGGCTCAGTTCCGCGAGGCTGGTGGCGATATCCCATTCCTGTTGCGGAAGCATGACGTCGTTGGCCACGTCGTCGAGCAGACCGGCCGATTGCGCGGCCGAATTCCGCACGATGTCGATCGCCTGCTGTACTCGGTGGAGGCGCTGCCGGGCCGAGTTGCTGAAGTCGTCGTCCAATAGGTAGCGGCCGTGATAATGGCGGGCCGCGACCTCGCTCCCGGATTCGCGGCGGCCGGCCAGGAGGATCGGCCAGGCGGCGACCTCGACGATCACCCCCACGACCATGAAGACCGTAAAGCCGTGGGCGAGCCACAGCCAGATCAAGCCTGCCTGTAGGACCGTCCCGAACGCCAGACCTTTCCAGCGGCCGAAGTAGGGGCCGATGACGGCCGGCAGAAATCCCCAGACCGCGGCGAATGCCGCCATGGCGAACACGTCCGCGCGCGTCCGCCCGCCGAACCGCGGTGCCGTCCCAGCTTCGCCGGACGCCGGAACCAGGTCCTGGGCGTTCAGGAGCAGCCGGCGATGGTGGACAGGAATGGAAGGATCCACCACCGGACGAATCCCCGGCCCGTCAGTCGCGCTCATGCTGCTCCCACTGGATCTTCCTCAAGATCATTAGAGCTCGTCGAGCGCCACGGAGTTCCGTGGTGGCCGCGTTCGGCCAGAAGCCGGAGCGATCAACTAGAGCCGCTAGAGGCGTCCGGCGGCCTTCAGTGCCAGGTAGGCGTCGGCTAGGGCGGGGGCTATGTCGTCCGGTGGGGCGTCCACGACCTCTACGCCGTGGCCGCGGAGTTCGGCGGTGAGGCGACGGCGCTCGGCGCGGGCGCGCTCGGCGGCGGCCGCGTCGTACACGGCCGCGAGGTCGCCGCGCCCGGCCGCCATCTCCCCGACGCGCGGGTCCGACACGGCGGCGATCATCACGAGGTGGCGGGCGGTGAGCTGCGGCAGCAGCGGCAGGAGGCCCTCCTCCATCGCGGCCGTGTTCAGCTCGGTCAGCAGCACCACCAGGCACCGCTGCCGGACGCGCGCCAGTAGCGTCGACACCATCCCGGCCGCGTCGCATTCGAGGAGTTCCGGCTCCAGCGGCGCCATGGCATGCACCATCGCGGGCAGCAGGTCCGTCCGGGACGCGCCCTCCACCCGGGCCCGTACGCGCCGGTCGTAGGCGAGCAGGTCGACGCGGTCGCCGGCCCGGGACGCCAGGGCGCCGAGCAGCAGCGCCGCGTCCATCGAGCAGTCCAGCCGGGGGATGTCGCCGACCCGGCCGGCGGCCGTGCGGCCGGTGTCGAGCACCAGGTAGATCCGCCGGTCGCGCTCGGGCCGCCAGGTCCGGACGACGACGTCGCCGCGCCGGGCGGTGGCCCGCCAGTCGATGGACCGGACGTCGTCGCCGTCCACGTACTCGCGCAGCGAGTCGAACTCGGTGCCCTGCCCGCGGATCAGCGCGACGTGCGCGCCGGTCAGCTCCCGCAGCCGCGCCAGCTTCGCGGGCAGGTGGCGGCGGGACGGGAACGCGGGCAGCGCCCGCACCGTCCAGGGGGCGGGGCGGGAGAGCTGCCGCGCGGCCAGCCCGAGCGGGCCGACCGAGCGGACGACGACGGTGACGGCCTTGCGGTCGCCGCGCCGCGTCGGCGTCAGCGTCATCTCGACGCGGCGCCGCTCACCGGCCGGGACGTCGACCCTGACCGTGCGGGGCGTGGCGCCCGCGCTGGGCGGCCACACGTCCCGCAGCTTGGCCTTGAGGCGCCGCCGGCCGAGGTTCTCCACGATCAGCGCGACCTGGGCCGTCTCGCCGAGGCGCACGTTCGTGTCGCCCGCGCGGTGGAAGCGCAGCGCCCGCACGTTCCCGGCCAGGACGAGGTCGGCGACGACGCCGAGCAGCAGGACGCCCCACACCGCGAGCAGCGTCCACCAGCTCGGCGCGAACAGCGGGACGAGCGCGCCGAGCAGGGCCAGCAGCCCCAGGCGTCCGGTCAGCGCCATCAGCGCGGGGCGGGGACGTGGGCGAGGATGCCCTCCAGCACGCCGTCGGCGGTCGCGCCCTCCAGTTCCGCCTCGGGACGCAGCTGGACGCGGTGCCGCAGCGTCGGCCTGGCGAGCGCCTTCACGTCGTCCGGCGTGACGTAGTCGCGGCCCGACAGCCACGCCCACGCGCGGGACGTCGCCAGCAGCGCCGTCGCGCCGCGCGGCGAGACGCCGAGCTGCAGCGACGGGGACTGCCGGGTCGCCCGGCACAGGTCCACGACGTAGGCGGCGACCTTGGGGTCGAGGTGGACGGTCCGCACGGCGGCCTGGCCCGCGGCCAGTTCACCCGCGCCCGCCACCGGCTGCACCGCCGACAGGTCGCGCGGGTCGAACCCGGTCGCGTGCCGCTGGAGCATGGCGATCTCCTCGTCCCGCGTGGGGACGGGCACGGTCAGCTTGACGAGGAACCGGTCGAGCTGGGCTTCGGGCAGGGGATAGGTGCCCTCGTACTCGATCGGGTTCTGCGTCGCGCACACCACGAACGGGTCGGGCAGAGCACGCGCGGTGCCCTCCACCGAGACCTGGCGCTCTTCCATGGCCTCCAGGAGGGACGCCTGCGTCTTCGGCGGCGTCCGGTTGATCTCGTCGGCGAGGAGGAGGTTGGTGAAGACGGGGCCTTGACGGAAGTCGAACTCCGCCGTCCGGTTGTCGTAGACCAACGAACCGGTGACGTCACCCGGCATCAGGTCGGGCGTGAACTGGACCCGCTTGAAATCCAGGTCGAGGGCCCGCGACAGCGTCTTGATGAGCAGCGTCTTGGCGGTGCCCGGGACGCCCTCGAGGAGCACGTGGCCGCGGCACAGCAGCGCGATCACGAGGCCGGTCACCACGGAGTCCTGACCGACGACCGTCTTGGCGACCTCGGCGCGCAGCGCCGTCAGCGCCGCGCGGGCGGTGTCGGCCTGCCGCCGGGCCTCCTCGGACAGCGCGCCCGGCCCGCTGCCGGGGGCGTCGTCCTTCCCGAGCTCTACAGGGGTGTTCAAGACTGCCGTACCTGCCTTTCCAGGTCGTCGAGGACGTCGGTGAGGGCGATGAGCCCGGCGTCGTCCAAGGGTTCGGGACCGTACAGGGCCGCTCCGACGTACGTCTCGTCGTAGGGCGTGCGGCGGGCGACCGCCGAGACGATCTCCTGTGCGGCGGAGGGATCCTGCGCGCTGCCGAGGGGCAGCCCGAGGAGGGGGACGAGCCGTTCGCGAGCGCCCGAGCGCAGCGCGTCCGACGCGCGGCCGCGGGCCCGGCCGGCCCGGTAGAGGCGGGCGCGCCCCTCGACCGTCTCCGCGGACCGGACGATGACGGGCAGCGCCTCCGCGACGACCGGGCCGAGCCGGCGGGCCCGCCACAGCGCCACCAGCAGCACCGCCACCAGCAGCTCCAGGAAGAACAGCTTGACGCCGAAGGGCAGCAGGTCGCCGAGCGACTGCTGCCCGGCCGCCTCACCCGCCTCCGGCAGATCGGGATAGAACCACACCGTCGAGGACCCGGCCCCCGCCAGGTTCATGGCGAGCGCGGCGTTGCCCTCCTCGGTGAGCCGCTGGTTCATCAGCGGCGCGGCCGACCCCAGCACGGTCACCGTGTGCGCGTTCTCCTGCACCTGGACGACCCTGGCGCCGCCGTACTCGGCCGGGTAGCACGCCGTCCCCTCGCCGTTGACCTCGTAGGTGTCCGACTCGTGGAAGGCGACCCTCCCGGCGAGGGACGCGACCGGCAGCGCGCAGCCCGGCGCCGCGGTCTCCTCGAAGCTCGGGCCGGCCCGCCGCACCTCGGGGGCCAGGATGTCCAGCGCCGCCGCCGTCGGCCGGACGAGCAGCAGGTCCAGCTGCGAGCCGGTCAGCAGCCGCAGGTCGTCCTCGGTGAGCCGCTCGGTGTGCGTGACCACCATGACGCCGCCGACCTCGGCCGCGAGGGGAATCTCCGCGTAGTCCCGCGTGACGGTCACGGCCGTGCCGTGCTGCCGCAGGATCTCGGTGAGCGCCCGCGAACCGTCCTGCTTCGGCGACCGCGGGTCGAGCGAGCCCGCCGACGTCGACGGGCGCAGCGCCGCCAGGATCACCGCGATCACGGCCAGCGCGAGCAGCGCCGCGACGACGCCGCGCGCCGACCGCCAGCGGCGGCCCGCGACCTGCCGCGCGGACGGCCCGGCCGGCGGGGCCTCGGGCGGGGCCTGCGTCACCACCGCGGGCCCCCTTCCTCGCCGGCCCCGGCGAGGCTGAGGTCGTCGCTCTCCAGCGGCTTCGGCTTCGTCGCCCGCAGCCGCTCGTCCAGCTCCGTCATCCGCGCGTACCCCTCGGCCGTCCCCGGCCGGTCGCCGTACCAGACGTCATCGAAGATCCGCACGCCCGCCGCGAGCTCGCCCGCCAGCTCCGGCACGGCCTCGCCCGCCTCCGCCGCCAGCTCGTCCGCGGTCCGGCCGGGGCGCGCCGCGAGCACCGCCCGCTCCTCCAGGTCGCGGGCGATCGCGCGGAGCCGCTCGCGGATCGCCTCGGCCCACTGCCCGGCCGCCGCGTGCCGCTCCGCCGCCGCCCGGTGGTCGAGCGCCGTGGACGGCGTCTCGTCCAGCAGCGGGTCGGTGCGGGAGCGGAGGTTGCGCCGGCCCCACATCAGCCACACCACCAGCCCGACGGCGACCAGCGCGATGACCGCGATGATCGCGATGGACACCCAGCCGCCGCCGCTGCCCTGCGACTCCGGGTTCGGCGCCTGGTTGAACAGGCTCTGCAGCCACTCGGCGAACTCGTCCCACCAGCGCTCCAGCATGGACGGCTTGTCGCGCTGGTAGACCTGCTTCTCCAGCTCCCGGCGGGCCAGCTCGCGGGCCTCGTCGCGGCCGATCGGGTCGAGGATCACGGGGTCGCTCCCGTCCACGGTCGGGCGGGCACCGGCTCGGTCCGCCAGAGGTCGATGAACCCGTCCGCGGGGGCGGCGTCCTCGCGCGCGTCGTCCGGGACGGCGCCGCCGCCGGTGATCGCGGCGGCGGACCGGCCCCGGCTGCGCAGCTCCAGGTCGAAGCCCTCGCGGCGCATCCGCCGGTCCATGTAGAGGAGCGCGATCACGCCCGCGTCGAACGGCAGCACCACCGACCAGCTGACGATCCGGCCGGCCGTGTCGACCGCCAGGGCGCCCATCGTCGCCTCGCTGCCGGACGCGTCCCCGAAGAAGACCAGCTGCACGATGAGGAACGGGATGCGGAGCGCGAAGAAGCCCATGAACACGGTCACGAGCAGCGCCAGCAGCAGCGTCCCGCACGTCCGGAACCAGCGGCCCTTGGACAGGGTGACGGCCCGGCGCAGCGCGCCCGTCACCGTCCGCCGCTCCAGGACGACCGCCGGGACCGCCTGCACGAACAGGATGTACAGCCACACCATCAGGCCGATGCCGACCGGGAACCCGACGATCCCCGCGACCGCCCCGAGCGCCGGGTGCGCGTCCACCGCGATCAGCGCGAAGAACGGCACGACCGGCAGCAGCAGCGCGCCGAGCGAGAGGCCCATGACGACCGCGGCGGTGCCGATGAGGCGCCCGAGCCGCGGCCGGGCGTCCCGCCACGCCTGCCGCGGCGCGATCGGCAGCCCCACCAGCTCGCGGCCGAGGATCGGCGCGACCAGCCCCGCCATCAGCAGGATCCCGAACGCCGACAGCACCAGCCCCAGCACGGTCAGCGTGACCTGCGCACCGAGCGACTCCAGCAGCACCTCGGGGGTGACCTCGTCGCGGGCCTGGTCGCCGATGAAGAAGTACGCGGCGACCGAGCTCGCCACCTGGATCACCGTACTGATCGCCACCGACAGGCCCAGCGTGGTGCGCGGCCGGCGCCGGATCCCGGCGATCGCGCCGTCCAGCATCTCGGAGATGGACATGGGACGGAACGGGACGCCCCGCACCACATCGGTGGTGTCGTCGTCGTCCCAGCCGTCCGGTCCCGGCATGTCTCGGCTCCCTGCGTTCCCAGCGGTGCGGTTTCCCTGCGATCTCTGAGCGGGTCAGGTCATCCTGTCATGTGCGGGATGTCAACCTTGCGTTGGTTTCAGGAGTCACCTGTACGATCCGAGCCGCCCACCCGATGCGGGGGAGCCATGTACGACGCAAACGCGGGTAACCTTGCACGCCAAGGTATATCTCTCCCTGGCAAGGTGGCGCCGGAGCATCGCGCCCCACTCCACCGAACCCCGATTTTGTGACGATGAGGGCCATGAGAGGACGTGTACTGGTCGTCGACGACGATCTCGCACTCGCCGAAATGCTCGGCATCGTGCTGCGCGGCGAGGGCTTCGAACCCTCGTTCGTCCACGATGGCGACAAGGCGCTCGAGGCGTTCCGGGAGACCCGGCCGGACCTCGTGCTGCTCGACCTGATGCTGCCGGGGGCCGACGGCATCGACGTATGCCGGCAGATCCGCGCCGAGTCCGGCGTGCCGATCGTCATGCTGACGGCCAAGAGCGACACCGTGGACGTCGTCCTCGGCCTGGAGTCGGGCGCCGACGACTACATCGTCAAGCCGTTCAAGCCCAAGGAGCTGGTGGCCCGCGTGCGCGCGCGGCTGCGCCGCACCGACGAGCCCGCGCCCGAGACCCTGCAGATCGGCGACATCACCATCGACGTCGCCGGCCACTCGGTCAAGCGCGGCGACCGGCACATCCCGCTGACCCCGCTGGAGTTCGACCTGCTCGTCGCCCTCGCCCGCAAGCCGCGCCAGGTGTTCACCCGCGAGGTGCTGCTGGAGCAGGTGTGGGGCTACCGGCACGCGGCCGACACCCGGCTGGTCAACGTGCACGTCCAGCGGCTCCGCGCCAAGATCGAGAAGGACCCCGAGCGGCCCGAGATCGTCGTCACCGTGCGAGGTGTCGGCTACAAGGCCGGGCCCGCCTGAGCCCCCCGCCGCTCACTCCCCGTTCCCCGGCACAGCGCCCCGTTCCCCGTTGCGGTGACACGCCGATGATCGTCCAGTACGCCCAGCCCCGGTGCGTTCCGCCACAGGGCGGGCCCGCCCGCCGACTCGCGACGCCCTCATGAGGGCGGACCTGAGGAGGGCGAGCCGGTTCGTCCGGCGCGGGCTGATCGCGCTGCGGCACGTGCTGAGCGGGGCCATCGGCGCCGCCTACCTGCGCTGGCGCCGGTCGATCCAGGTGCGCGTCGTCACGTCCACGCTGTTCATCTCGGCGATCGTGGTGGCGATCCTGGGCGCGTTCCTGATGCAGCAGATGTCGTCCGCGCTCATGGACGGCAAGGTCAAGGCGGCCCGGCTCCAGCTGGACGACGGCCTGGCGCAGGTCCAGCGCGACCTGGGCAACTCCGCCGGGGACGGCAGCAGGCTCAACTCGACGATCGACCGGCTGAAGTCGCGCAGCGGGCCGTCCGGGCTCTACGAGGTCTACATCCGCGACACCAACGAGCAGTACTTCGACGGGTACACCACCAACGAGCTGCGGCCGGAGAGCGTCCCCAAGCGGCTCCGCGAAGAGCTCAAGACCGCACCGGCCGGTTCGCGCGCCTACACCTACGGCAGGCTCTCCTACCTCGGCGGCAGGGCCGACGAGCGCGGCCTCATCGTCGGCGGCCGGACGGGCCAGTTCGAGCTGTACTACCTGTTCCCGCTGACGCAGGAGCAGCAGACCCTCACGAACGTGAGCCGCTCCCTGGCCGGGGTGGGTATCGTCCTCGTGCTGCTCCTGGCCGCGATCGCCTCGCTGGTCACGCGGCAGGTCGTCATACCGGTGCGGCTCGCCGCCCAGGGCGCGCAGAGACTCGCCGCGGGGCGCCTGGAGGAGCGCATGAGAGTCCGCGGCGAGGACGACCTCGCCCGCCTCGCCCGCTCCTTCAACGACATGGCCGCCAACCTCCAGGAGAAGATCGGCGAACTGGAGGACCTGTCGCAGGTGCAGCGCCAGTTCGTCTCCGACGTCTCGCACGAGCTGCGCACACCGCTGACCACCATCAGGATCGCGGCCGACATGCTCTACGAGTACCGCGACACCTTCGACGACCCCGCCGTCGGGCGGTCCGCGGAACTGCTGCAGAGCCAGCTGGAGCGGTTCGAGTCGCTGCTCGCCGACCTGCTGGAGATCAGCCGGCACGACGCGGGCGCCGCGACGCTGGACGCCGAGTCCCTCGACATGCGCGACCTCGTGCTGCGCGTCGTCGGCGACATCCAGGGCCTCGCCGAGCGCAAGGGCAGCAAGGTCGTCCTGCAGCTGCCCGGCGAGCCCTGCATGGCCGAGGTCGACCGGCGGCGCGTCGAGCGCATCCTGCGCAACCTCGTCGTCAACGCCGTCGAGCACGGCGAGGGCGAGGACATCGTCATCTCCGTCGCCGCCGACCGCGACGCCGTCGCCGTCGCCGTCCGCGACCACGGGGTCGGGCTGAAACCCGGGGAGGGGCAGATGGTCTTCGACCGCTTCTGGCGCGCCGACCCGGCCCGCGCCCGCACCACCGGGGGCACCGGGCTCGGCCTGTCCATCTCCCGGGAGGACGCGCAGCTGCACGGCGGCTGGCTGCAGGCCTGGGGGGAGCCCGGCGCGGGCTCCCAGTTCCGGCTGTCGCTGCCCCGCGCCGCCGGGGCCGAGCTGCGGGGCTCGCCGCTGCCGCTCGTCCCGCCCGGCGCCGGCGACGCGCGCCCGCTGTTCGCGGAACTGGAGGCCGGCGAATGAGCGCCTGCGCCCGCCGGGTCACCGGCCTGCTGACGGTCGCCGTCCTCGTCCTCGGCGGCGCCGGCTGCGCGAGCGTGCCGAGCGGCGGGCAGGTCGTCAGCGGCAAGCCCGCCGAACGCGCCGAACGCGTGGACGACCCCTACGTCCGGCTCATCCCGGTGAAGCCGCGGCCCGACTGGGGGCCCGCCGAGATCGTCTCGGGGTTCCTCGCCGCGTCCGCCAGCTTCGACGACGGGCACAAGGTCGCCAAGATGTACCTGAGCGGCCAGACGTCCTGGAACCCGGGGCTGCGGCCCTTCGTGACCGTCCTCGCGAGCCGCGTCACCGACCCGCACGTGATCAAGCAGTCCGGGAACCAGGCGACCGTCCGGATCACCGGCGACCAGCTCGGCACCATCACCGCCGACGGCCAGTACACCGCGGCCCCGAAGCCCTTCGACGCCGTCTTCCAGCTCACCAAGACGCCGCAGGGCGTCTGGCGCATCGCCGGGCTGCCCGGCGACGAGAAGTCCGGCCTCCTGCTCACCAAGGACGACGTCGAGCGCGCCATGCGCACCGTCAACCTGTTCTTCTTCGCGCCGGACCGGCACACCCTCGTCCCCAACGGGGTCTTCCTGCCGGTCGCGAACCGGCAGTCGCTGCCGACGCAGCTCGTCCAGGCCCTGCTCGCCGGGCCCACCTCGTGGCTGTCGGGCGCCGTCGACAGCGCCTTCCCCGAGGGCACCCGGCTGCGCCGCGGCGTCCAGATCGACAAGGAGGTCGCCACCGTCGACCTCACCGGGCAGGCCCGCGGCGGCGACATCGAACGCATGTCGGCCCAGCTCAGCTGGACGATGCGGCAGCTCTCGGAGATCAAGCACTGGCGGTTGCGGATCGAGGGGGAGACCGTCGCCCCCGACGGCATGGACGCCACGCAGCCGGTGAACGCGTGGGAGGAGAACTCCCCGGACGGCGGGGCGACCCGGGAGAGCGCCCACCAGAGCGCCTACGTCGTCGGCCCGTCCGGCTACCTCGGCACCCTGGAGGGCGACCGCGCCCAGGCGGTCGTGACCGGCCCCGCCGGCCGGCTGTCCCGCCCCGCGATCTCGCCCGGCTACCAGGAGTTCGCCGGGCTGAGCAGCGACGCGACACAGCTCCTCGTCGCCGCGCCCGTCACCGGCGCGCCCGCCCCCCGCGTCGTGCTCACCGCGCACGACGGCGCCCGCTTCACCGCCCCGTCGTGGAGCCGCGACGGCACCCTGTGGGTCGTGGAGACCAAGAAGGACGAGTCGTGGCTGTGGGTGCGACGCCCCGGCAAGGGCTTCGTCCGCGCCGCCCACTGGGGCCTCGGCGGCCGCGAGGTGCTCGCCTTCAGCGTCGCCCGCGACGGGGTGCGCGCCGCCGTGATCGCCGGTATCGACGGCCGCCCCCAGGTGCAGCTCGGCCGCATCGCCCACGACCCGGACGGCTCCCTGGACGTCGGCTCGTTCCTGCCGGTCAGCTCCGAACTCCAGGACGCCGTCGACCTCGCCTGGCGCGACTACGGGACCCTCGCCGTCCTTGGCCGCGCCAAGCGCGACTCGCAGACCCTCCCGTTCCTGATGCCGATCAGCGGCAGCGCCATCACGTCCCTGGGCGTCGGCTCCCTCGGCGAACCCCGCACCATCGCGGCCGCCCCCGGCGCACCGATCCTGATCGGCACCCGCTCGTCCGGCAAGGACCAGATCTGCCGCCAGCGCACGCCCACCAACTCCTACAGCCCATGGATCTGCCCCACTCCCGCCAAGGATCCGACCTACCCCCGCTGAGGAGTTATCCACAGTTGAGGGAGTGGGGGACGGGGGCTCGGCCGGGGCGGCATCGTCGGGCGCGTGGGAATCCTCGATGACTTGATCGATCTGCTGCTGCCCGAGCGGTGCGCGGGGTGCGGGCGGCAGCCCGTGCTGCTCTGCGACGCGTGCGGGAGGGCTCTGCGCGCGCCCGCACGGCCCGCCAGGCCCGCGCCGGCCGGTCTCCCGCCCTTGTGGACGGTGGCCGCCTACGAGGGGCCTCTGCGCGCGATCCTGGCCGCCTATAAGGAACGCGGCCGGACGTCCCTCGCCGTCCCGCTGGGTGAGGCCCTGGCAACGTCCCTCCAAGCAGCCCTCGCCCCAGGCCCCGACCCTCCAGCGATACCCGCCCCTCCGGCGCTGCGAGACACACCGGCGCTGCGCGATGCCCCAGTGGTGCGCGACCCTCTGGCGGTGCGCGGCCCTCCGGAGGTGCGCGACGCACTGCCCCCGGGGCGACCGGTCTCGCGAACGGTGACCACGGTGGTGTGGGTGCCTTCGGGGCGGAGGGCCGTGCGGCGGCGGGGGCATGACCCCCTGCGCGGGCTGGTCGAGGCCGCGGTGCGGCGCCTGCGGGCGGACGGTGTGCCGCTGACCATGGTGGACGCCCTCCGGCAGCGGGGCCGGGTAGCCGACCAGGCCGGGCTCACGGCCGGCCGGCGTGCGGCCAACCTGCGCGGCGCCATCGAAGCGCGGGCCGATGTGGCGGGCCGGCGGGTCGTACTGGTCGACGACGTGGTCACGACGGGCGCCTCCCTGACCGAGGCGGCACGCGCCCTGCGGGCCGCAGGCGCGGACATCACCGGCGCGGCCACCCTCGCCGCCACTCCCCGGCGCCGCCCTTGGTAGGCCGGTGGAGTTTGGACGAATGGTGACATTCTTCACTTCTGGGCGGGTGGCGGTGGTTAGTTACATGGAGTAGCCGGGAGGTGTCCGGGTTGATGGGGGTTGTGGGGGTGGGTGGGGTTATTTGGGTCACATCGCGTCATTAAGGGGGTAGAGCTTTCTCAAACTCACCGGGGGGTCAGTCCGGGCTGACCTGGGCCGGTGCCGGGAGCGGGAGCGCCGTGCCCGCCGGGGTTCGCGGCAGGTCGTGGGACGCCGGAGACGGGCCGGGGGTACCCGCTGCGGGAGGCATCGATGACGGTCCGTGAGTTTTTCCTCCGTCCACCCCCCTGACATTCGTCGCGTAAGGGGTTAGCGTTCCTGACATGGCACCCGCCCGGGTCCGTGGTTGCGTCGGATCGCAGTGCTCGTCAGGAGCACGGCAGACGGTCCGGCAAGCCGATGCCAGGCGCAGGCGAAACGGCCCACGTAAGGCGACTTCTCGTCGACCGATCACGGTGCGCCTTAGAGGTAAGTCCTGCCCCGCCGGGGGATCCGATATTTCCCGGACCGGGAGAAGGGCAGTAGTGGCGAGAGCGCCGCGAGCCCCTCAGCAGGCGGATGTGGGGACGAAGACCAGGTCGGCCGGGCGGGTGCGACCCACCGTCCTGTGGTGTCCGTCCGGGGCCGGCAGGGGTCCCGGGCAGGGCGACAGCGCAACCGGGAGAAGGGGGGTCCCGCGTGAACATCACCGTTAGGGGCCGGCACACCGAGGTCAACGACAGGTTCCGTCGGCACGTCGACAACAAACTGGCCAAGATCGAACGACTCGACCAGAAGGTGATCCGCGTTGATGTGGAGGTGTCCGAGGAACGCAACCCGCGGCTGGCCGACCAGCGCGAACGGGTGGAGCTGACGATCCGCTCCCGTGGCCCGGTGATCCGGGCCGAGGCCGCCGCCGACGACCGGTACGGCGCCCTCGACCTCGCGCTCGACAAGCTGGAGGCGCGGCTGCGCCGCGGCGCCGAGCGGCGCAAGGGCCACGGCCTCAAGAACTTCGGCAAGAACGGCAAGGGCCGCGCCAAGCTCGCCACGATGGAGACGCTCCCCGAGGCGCTGCCCGAACCCGTCCCGGAAGCGGTGGAGACGGCCCCGGCACCGGCCGAGCCCGTCACCCGCGACGAGAACATCGTGCCGATCCCCATGGACGGCGACGGGCCCCTCGTCGTCCGCGAGAAATTCCACAAGGCGGAGCCGATGGGCATCGAGCAGGCCCTTTTCGAGATGGAACTCGTCGGCCACGACTTTTTCCTGTACCGCGACAAGGCCACCGGGCACCCCTCGGTCGTCTACCGGAGAAGAGGCTGGGACTACGGAGTGATCAGGCTCGTCGAAGAGTGAGACCCCCACCTTCCGGAGGAGGCCCGGTGATGCGGTGGACGCGTCACGTCACCGCCGGAACCATGTCATGATCTGAAAAGGCGCATCAGCCGATCCACGGGCGCGGCGCGTCCCGGGAACCTCCCGGGGCGCGCGGCGGTTGACCGGGAGACACCCCGGTCCGAAATCCCCTGGGATCGCCCCCGGACCCCGTAGGTTCCCGAGGACGATCCCGTTGGACGACAACCCTCCGGTAATTCCAGATCGCTGAGTAGTGAAGGGGGGAAGCGGCGTCTTCTCCACGCCGCGACTCTGGTGAGCGAGAATCCCGAGCCTCGCGACGCCGCGGCGGTACCCCGTCCGACCGGCGCCGACGCCGCCCCCGCCGGCCGGGAGGCGCCGCCGCCCGGAGCGGCCGACCCCATCCGCGTGCTCATCGTCGACGATCACGCGCTGTTCCGCAGGGGGCTGGAGATGGTCCTCCAGGGCGAGGACGACATCGAGGTCATCGGCGAGGGCGGCGACGGGCACGAGGCCGTCGAGATGGCCGGCGACCTGCTGCCCGACGTCGTCCTGATGGACATCCGGATGCCGCGCCGCAGCGGCATCGAGGCGTGCACCGCCATCAAGGACGCCGCGCCCAGCGCGAAGATCGTGATGCTGACCATCAGCGACGAGGAGGAGGACCTCTTCGAGGCGATCAAGGCCGGGGCCAGCGGCTACCTGCTCAAGGAGATCTCCATCGACGAGGTCCCGCAGGCGGTCCGCGCGGTGTCCGGCGGCCAGTCGCTGATCAGCCCCTCGATGGCGTCCAAGCTGATCACGGAGTTCGCGGCGCTGGCCAAGCGCAGCGAGGAGCGGACGCAGCAGGTCCCCGCGCCGCGCCTCACCGAGCGCGAGATGGAGGTGCTGCGCCTCGTCGCCCGCGGCCTCGGCAACCGGGAGATCGCCCGCGAGCTGTTCATCTCCGAGAACACGGTGAAGAACCACGTCCGCAACATCCTGGAGAAACTCCAGCTCCACTCCCGGATGGAGGCCGTCGTGTACGCCGTCCGGGAGAAGCTCCTAGAGATCACCTGACCGCCCCGGCGGGCGCGGCGCCATGCCGCAACCGAGCCGGAGCGGGACGGCGAAGCGGTTCCTTGGCGGCAGCCCCCGGTCGGACGAGTGGGAGCGGCGCAACCTGCGGGTGTTCTGCCAGCGTGCGGGCCCCGCCGGTCAGCAGCTCGGTGTCGGGGTTGGCGGAGTGGTGCCTGAGACCGGCAATCCGGTTTTGTCGGTGTTGTGTCGTAGCATCGCGGACGTGGTGGAGACAGCAGGCGGGATGCAGACCGGCGGTGAGACCGAGCTCGGCGCGGACGAGGCGAGGCGGCTCCAGTTGCGCGCCCAGGGCTTCCTGGGCGCGCGTCCGAGGGGCGGGGTCCCCGCGATGCTGGAACGGCTCGGCGCCGTCCAGCTCGACACGATCTCGGTCCTCGCGCGCTCCCACGAACTGGTGCCCTACGCACGCCTGGGCCCCCTGAAGCGCACCGCCATCGAGACCGCCTACTGGGGCAACGGCACCCACCCACCCAAGCACCACACCCCCACCGGCCACGACCGCGGCGACCACGACCGCCCGAGGCAAGGCGGAGGCGAAGGTGGCGAAGACGGCCACGGCCGCCCGCGGCAAGGCCACGGCGAAGGCGGCCACGGTCGCCCGCGGCGGAGCCGGGGCGAAGGCGGCCACGGTCGTGTCGGGCGGGGTTCTGGTGCGTTCGGCGGTGGGGGGTATCCGGCGTTCGAGTACTGGGCGCATGCGGCGTCGGTGATTCCGATGGCCGACTGGCCGCTGTTCGCGTTCCGCCGCCGCGCCTACCTGGAGCGCGGGTGGCGCTGGCACAAGGTCCCGGAGGGCGTCTGCGACGACATCCGCGCCCGGCTGAAGGCGGACGGCCCGCTCACCACCAAGGAACTCGGCGGTGCCAAGGCGAGCGCCGAATGGTGGGACTGGAGCGACCACAAGATCGGCATCGAGTGGCTGCTGGACATCGGCGAGGTCGTCTGCGTCGAGCGGGTCGGCTGGCGCCGCGTCTACGACCTCGCCGAGCGCGCCGTCCCCCCGGAACTGCTCGCCCGGGACCTGGACGACGACGCCTGCCTGACCGCGCTGGTGGCCCGCGCCGGACGCGCGCTGGGCGTGGCGACCCGCGGCGACCTCGCCGACTACTACCGGGTCAGGCAGGACCAGGTCGACCGCGTGATCGAGGCGACCGGGCTCGTCCCCGCCAGGGTGGACGGATGGTCCCAGCGCGCCTGGGCCGACCCAGAGGCGCTCGCCCGCCCGCCCAGGGGCAGGCACGCGACCACGCTGCTCTCGCCCTTCGACTCCCTCGTCTGGGACCGCGCCCGAGCCTCCCGCGTCTTCGGCTTCGACCACCGCCTGGAGGCGTACGTCCCGAAGGGCAAGCGCGTCCACGGCTACTTCGCGATGCCGCTCCTCGCCGGCGGCCGCCTCATCGGACGGGTCGACCCCGCCCGTGACGGCCGCACCTTCGTCGCCCGCCAGGCGTCGCTGGAGCCCTGGGCCACCCGCACCGCCGCCCGCACGGAGACCTCCGCGACGGCCCTCGCCACCGCGCTCTGGCGAGCCGCGGCCTGGGTCGGCTGCGACGATGTCCGCGTGGAGCGCACCCCCCTGCCGCCCACCCTGATCAAAACCGCGCTGACCGCGACCACCCCGCGCTGACCGCGACCACCCCGCGCTGACCGCGACCACCCCGCGCTGACCGCGACCACCCCGCGCTGACCGCGACCACCCCGCCCTGACCGCCGCTACCCCGTGCTGACGGTCGGGTGGGTGGGGGTGGGGGAATCGGTCGGGGGTGGAGGGGTGTTGGGGACGGGTGAAACACCATGCGAGTGCTAGGGGCGCAGGGTTAGCCGTGGGGGGTGTCCTCGGTGTCGGTCGAGACCGGGACGTCGAGGATCTCGCCGCGGTCGCCGCCGCGGCGCTTGGCCGAGCGCGCGCCGAACAGCGAGTAGTCGACGATCTCGGGGATGACGCGCGGCGCGTCCACGACGACGTCGGCGAACAGGTGGACCACCCAGCTGACGAGGAAACCGACGACCACGATGCCGACGCCGATCCAGAACATGATCCACATCGGGCCGGTGCAGAGTGCGACGCCGCCGACGACGAAACCGGCGAAGATGATGCCGACGGCGATCCACGAGCCCGGCTGGCCGGCGTGGGACCCTTCTGACATTGCGCCTCCCATCCTGTGCGGTGTGAGAGATCCTCTCCGGGACCCGGAAAGTCAAACGAAACCCGCTGTGGATTGCGCTGCGGAGTGACCTAGACCATTCTGGGTCTCGCCTACGATGGCATCGTACGTGTGGTGTGCGTGCCGCCTTGAGCGGTGAACCACGATCTGCAAGGAGCCTTCGAGAGTGCCGCCAGTCATCGACAAGATCCTTCGTGCGGGCGAGGGACGAACCCTGCGCAAGCTCAAGAAGCTCGCGGATCAGGTCAACTCGATCGAGGAGGACTTCCTCGAGATGAGCGACGCCGAGTTGCGCGAGCTGACCGACAAGTACCGGGAACGCATCGCCGACGGCGAGTCCCTGGACGACCTGCTCCCGGAGGCTTTCGCGACCGCACGCGAAGCCGCCAAGCGCGTCCTCGGCCAGCGGCACTACAACGTCCAGATCATGGGCGGCGCGGCGCTGCACCTCGGCAACATCGCGGAGATGAAGACCGGTGAGGGCAAGACCCTGACCTGTGTGCTCCCCGCGTACCTGAACGCGCTGTCCGGCGACGGCGTCCACGTGGTCACGGTGAACGACTACCTGGCCAAGCGCGACGCCGAGTGGATGGGACGCGTCCACCAGTTCCTCGGGCTGGACGTCGGCGTCATCCTCCCGCAGATGACCCCGGACGAGCGCCGCGCGGCCTACAACTGCGACATCACCTACGGGACGAACAACGAGTTCGGCTTCGACTACCTGCGCGACAACATGGCGTGGAGCCTGGAGGAGTGCGTCCAGCGGGGCCACAACTTCGCGATCGTGGACGAGGTCGACTCGATCCTCATCGACGAGGCCCGGACGCCGCTGATCATCTCCGGTCCGGCCGAGCAGAACTCCAAGTGGTATTCGGAGTTCGCCAAGATCGTCCCGCGGCTGAAGCGGGCCGAGCTGGTCAGCACCGCCGGGCAGGTCGACGAGTACGGCCCCGGCGACTACGAGGTCAACGAGAAGAAGCGCACGGTCGGCATCACCGAGTCCGGCGTCGAGAAGGTCGAGGACTGGCTCGGCATCGACAACCTGTACGACTCGGTGAACACGCCGCTGGTGAGCTTCCTGAACAACGCGCTGAAGGCCAAGGAGCTCTACAAGCGCGACAAGGACTACGTCGTCATGAACGGTGAGGTCCTGATCGTGGACGAGTTCACCGGGCGCATCCTGCACGGCCGCCGCTACAACGAGGGCATGCACCAGGCCATCGAGGCCAAAGAGGGCGTGGCGATCAAGGACGAGAACCAGACGCTCGCCACGATCACCCTGCAGAACTACTTCCGCCTCTACGGCAAGCTGTCCGGCATGACCGGCACCGCCGAGACCGAGGCGGCGGAGTTCAACAAGACCTACAAGATCGGCGTCGTGCCGATCCCGACGAACAAGCCGATGATCCGCGACGACGTCGCGGACGTCGTCTACAAGACCGAGCAGGCCAAGTTCGAGGCCGTCGTCGACGACATCGCCGAGCGGCACGAGAAGGGCCAGCCCGTCCTGGTCGGCACCACGTCGGTGGAGAAGTCCGAGAAGCTGAGCAAGATGCTCAAGCGGCGCGGCATCCCGCACCAGGTGCTGAACGCCAAGCACCACGAGCAGGAGTCGGCGATCGTCGCGGAGGCGGGCCGCAAGGGCGGCGTCACCGTCGCGACGAACATGGCGGGCCGCGGCACCGACATCATGCTCGGCGGCAACCCCGACTTCCGCGCCGACCTGGAGCTGCACCAGCGCGGCCTGAACCCGCTGGAGAACGCCGAGGAGTACGAGGCGGCCTGGCCGGAGGCGCTGGACAAGGCCAAGGAGGCCGTGAAGGGCGAGCACGAGGAGGTCGTCGACGCCGGCGGCCTGTACGTCCTCGCGACCGAGCGGCACGAGTCGCGGCGCATCGACAACCAGCTGCGCGGCCGGTCCGGCCGGCAGGGCGACCCGGGCGAGTCCCGGTTCTACCTGTCGCTGGAGGACGACCTGATGCGGCTGTTCAACTCGGCCCGCGTCGAGTCGATCATGACCCGGCTGAACATCCCGGACGACGTGCCGATCGAGTCCAAGATCGTCAGCAATGCGATCAAGTCGGCGCAGAGCCAGGTCGAGCAGCAGAACTTCGAGATGCGCAAGAACGTCTTGAAGTACGACGAGGTCCTGAACCGGCAGCGCAAGGTCATCTACGCCGAGCGCCGCAAGGTGCTGGAGGGCGCTGACCTGCAGGACCAGATCCGCGGCATGATCGACGAGGTCGTCGGCGGCTACGTCGCGGGCGCCACCGGCGAGGGCTTCGCCGAGGACTGGGACCTCGACAAGCTGTGGAAGGCGTTCAAGCAGCTCTACCCGATCTCCATCACCGCGGAGGACCTCGCCGAGGGCGACGACGGCGACCTCTCCGGGCTGGACGCCGAGACCCTCGCCGAGAAGATCCGCGAGGACGCCCAGGCCGCCTACGCCAAGCGCGAGGAGGAGCTCAGCCCGGACGTCATGCGCGAGCTGGAGCGCCGCGTCATCCTCTCGGTGCTGGACCGCAAGTGGCGCGAGCACCTCTACGAGATGGACTACCTCCAGGAGGGCATCGGCCTGCGGGCCATGGCGCAGCGCGACCCGCTGGTCGAGTACCAGCGCGAGGGCTACGACATGTTCAACGCGATGCTCGACGGCATCAAGGAGGAGTCGGTCGGCTACCTGTTCAACCTCGAGGTCGAGGTGGAGGACCAGCCGGAGGCCCCGACCGTCGGTGCCGCGCCCGTCTCCGTCGCCAAGTCGGCCCCCGCCGCCGGCGCGGAGGAGGACGAGGAGGGCCCCGCCGCGGACGTGGAGGAGGCCGACGAGCACCCCGCCATCAAGGCGAAGGGGCTGGAGAAGCCGTCCCGTCCGAAGAAGCTGGAGTACTCGGCCCCCACCGTGGACGGTGAGGGCGGCGTCGAGCTGCACAGCGAGGAGACCGACGAGTACGCGGGCGTGAACCGCAATGACCCGTGCCCCTGCGGCTCGGGCAAGAAGTTCAAGCGCTGCCACGGCGACCCGCGCAACAAGAACAAGTAGTACCGCGCGAAACGGCCTCCCGGACTTCCGGGAGGCCGTTTCCGCATGTCAGGGGGCGGTCGTCTCCAGGGCGGTGCAGCGCCACCGGCCCCGCGCGTGCTCCAGGCGCAGCGCCAGCGCGTGCACGCGTCCGGCCAGCGCCACGACCGCGACGGCCTCCGCCACCGCCGGCGACGGCCGCTGCACCCTGCTGGACAGCACCTTCGGCGGGACGACCCGCCCCCCGCGCGCCGCCGCGCCGCCGTGCGGGGACACCGCGCGGCACACCGCCGGGACGGCCACGAGCGACAGCTGGTGCGCGGGCCGCGTCCCCGCCAGCACCTCCACGACGAGCCGCACGGCCGCGTCGGCGACGGCCCGGACCTCGCCGTCCACCCCGTCCCCGGGCCGCACGACCCGCAGCCCCGGCCCCCGCACCGGCCGCACCACAGGCTGAAGCGCCAGCGCTCCCCGCGTAACCGGTACCGGCTGGTACCGAATGATCCGAACCGCCGAAGAACTGACCGGACGACGACCCATGAGAACCTCCCGACTCGTTTCTGAACAGGAGTCGGAAGCCCGCCGAAAAATACATCCTGACCACCTCCGGCCGCCCCCGTAACACCGACCGCCCCCCGATAACACCGCCGCCCCCGGTAACACCGGCCGCCCCCGGTAACACCGGCCCCCGCCCGAACAGCCCCCGCGTCCGGTCAACCCCGCGCCCGGTCAACCCCGCGCCCGGTCAACCCCCGCGCCCGGAGGTGGGTGGGGAAAGCGAAGGCGGCGGGGGGGGTGGGGGGGCCCCCCCCCTGGTGGTGCGGGGGCCGGGCCGGGTGGGGGGGTGCCGGGGCGTGGGGGGAGGGGCGGTGGGGGGGGGGCCCG
>NZ_JBEYTW010000100.1:0-32247 GCF_040643275.1 Spirillospora sp. NPDC047418 | reverse complement strand
GGCTACAACTGGCACGTGCACTTCTTCGCGCCGGGCGCGCCGCTCGGGGAGCACCTGGCCGCCGACTGCGGGATGGCGCTGGCGTACGTGGTGGCGCACCCCGCCGGGGCCGCGGTGCGCGGCGCGTCCGCGGTGCGGGGCCGCGTCCGCGGTCACCGCAACTTGTAGGCGCGGATGACCTCCTGGGTCACGGCGTTGCCCCGCGCGTCCTCGGCGGTGACCCGGAGGGAGACCGCACCCGTGCCGCGCAGCCGCGCGGCACCGTCCCGCAGCGGGACGTCCGTCCAGGTCGCGCCGTCGTCGAAGGACGTCCGCAGTGCCAGGCGCTCGAGCCGCACGGCGGAGCCGTCCTGGTGGCGGACGACCGGCCGCAGCGTTCTAGAACGTGTTCTGTTGTGCACATCCAGATCGACGCCGTATCCCACCTGGAGAAGCGGCAGGACGGTGACGTCGGAGGTGTGAGCGGAACGGAACGTCCAGGACGTCGTGGTGCGCGTCGACAGCCTGGCCCATGGAGCGTTGTTGGTGAAATCATATTCGACGCGGTATTCCGCGTCGTCCGGCGTCGTCGTCAGCGTGCCGTTCGCGCGGTGCGTAGTCTGGGCGACGAGTTCTCCGTTCCGGTATACGCGGAAATCGGTGGTGAATCCGTTCGCGAATGAACTGGAATAGGCGTCGGAGAAGTTGCGCGCGGCGTCCACCAGCCCCACATGGAGGCGGATCCGGTCGCCGGCGCGGGTGACCGGGGACAGCGCGTTGACTCCGCCGGCGAGCGGGGCCCTGCCCCAGGAGTGCGCGTCGCGGTCGCGCGGCTCGTACGCCGACCACTTCGTCTCGCCGAGCACGAGGTGCGGTATCTCCGGGCCGGGGAAGGCGTTGTTGTACGGCTGCTCCGGTGTGATCGCCATCGCCGACCACTGGGTCCGCGGGTCGGCCGAGACGTACTCCGCGCGCGTCCGGGGCGTGCCGGTGACCGGGCTGCTGTAGGCGATCGCGAACTCCTCCCACGGGCGCTTGCCGTAGCGCGCGAAGGACATGGCGCCGCCGCCGTGGTAGGCGCTGTCGACGCGTGCCAGGTCCCGTGCGCGGACGACATGACCGAGGTCCCGGGGGATCCGCCCGGTCTCGGGGAGCACCAGGTCGTACTGGTACGGACTGTTCGCGACGCCCTTGGCGGTCACCGTGGCGTGCCTCTGGCGCAGGAGGGCCAGCCCCTCCTCCCGGGACAGCCGTGCCGTCGGCACGCGCAACCGGATCCCGTAGCCGCCCGGGTCGTCGTTCACTCCGGGCTCGTCGTTGTAGACGGCGACCATCCGGGCTCCCGCCTTGGCGGCCCTGTTGGACTGCTCGGCGACGGACACGCCGTCCCTGCGCTCGACGAGGGCGAGACCGCCGCGCAGATCGGCGCGGGGCGCGTCGCCGTCCGCGACCCGCATGCGGACCGTGCCGTCCAGGCGGGGGAACTGGTCGGAGGTGTCGCTGAAGTAGCCGGGGGGATAGTAGGACGGGTGCAGGGAGCGGCCCCGGGCCTGCAGGGTGACGGCCGGTGCCTCCAGCCGCCACCGCGTGTAGACCTCGAACGTGCCGGTGCGGACCTTCCGGGCCGGCTGCAGGAACACCCGCTGCTCCAGCGTCGCGCCGGCGTTCAGGTAGACGCCCTCGTCCACCGCCGGTCCGTTCGCGGGGCCGCGGGTCCACATCAGGTGGCTGATCGCGCCGAGGTTGGCCCTGGTCGCGTGGTCGGGCGTCCGGACCGTCACCTCCACGGCCCTGCGCGCGTCGAGGACGATCTCGGTGTCCCCGGTGATCTCCATCTCCGGGTACCCGACGAGGCTGTAGTTGAGCGGCTTGCCGGGGCCGGCGGCCGGCGCCCACGACGGCATCGTCTTGACGACGCCCATCACGGAGTACGTCCCCGGACGCAGCCGTATGCAGTTCGAGTCGTTCCAGCGCTCGTCGGTGCACGGGCTGTCCGCGGCGCCGGGCAGCGGCCGGTGCGCGTTGCCGAGCGCCGCGTCTTCGACGTTCACGAAGCCGACCGTGCCGGGCCCCGGCCGCCCGTCCCGCGCGATGCTCCGCACTCGCACGGTTACCAGGTCCTCGGCCGGTGCGGCCGACACCGCCGGGGCGGGGCCGCGGCCCTCGTGCAGCGCCGTCACGTTGTACTGCTCCGGGTCGTCGGTGAGCCGGTCGTCCGGGACGACGTACAGGTCCCCGCCGCTGTGCCGGACCGAGAACGCGGGTGCGCGTCCCGGCGCGGGCCTCACCGTCGCGGTGCCGCCCGCGACCCGCACGGCGTCGCCGGTGGGCAGCGCGACGTCATAGGCTCCGGCGGCGGCGCGCAGCGCGGCCGGCGGTCCGGTGTCCGCCGCCGCGGGCGCCGCGAGCCCGAGGGCGCCGAGCGCCAGGGCCGCCGCGGTCTTCAGCCACATGGCCATCCCTCCCCAAGAAGTGGATCTTGATTGTCGGGCCGCCGCCCGGCGGCGATCCAGGGACGGCGGTGGCGGCTTCCGCCATGGCGGGAACCCGCCAAACGGCCAGGGAACCCCTACATTTAGGACGTGTCCGATTCGCCGCTGCTGGAGGGGCTCGGCGTGGCCGCCGCCGAGGAGTCGGCGTACCGCGCCCTGCTGCGGGAGGGGCCCTCCACCCTCGCCGGCCTCGCCGCCCGCCACGGCACGTCGGCCGCCGCCCTGCGCCGCCTCCTGCCCCGCCTGGAGGAGCTCGGCCTCGTGACCCGGCTGGCCGGCCGCCCGCTGCGCCTGCTCGCCACCCCGCCGCACGTCGCGGTGGAGGCCCTCGTCGCGAGCCGCCAGGAGGAGATCGCGCGCAGCCGCGCCGCGATCGGCCCGCTGCTGGCCGAGGCCGCCCCGCACCCCGAGGAACTCGTCGAGGTCGTCAGCGGGCGCACCGCCGTGGCCCGCCGCTACCTGCAACTGCTGCGCGGCGCCCGGGCGGAGCTGCGCGTCCTCGTCCAGCCGCCGTTCGCCACGGACGCCGCGCTCTCCGGCGCCGAGCAGGAGCGCACGATGCGCCGCGGCATCCGGGTGCGCGGCATCTACGGCGCCGAGGCGCTCGACCAGCCGCACGCCCTGGCGGACATCCGCCGCGCCGCGGCGTCCGGCGAGGAGGCCCGCCTCGGCGCCGTCCCGATCAAGCTCGCCATCGCCGACGGCCGCACCGCGATGCTCCCGCTGACCTCCGAGCACGCGAGCAGCGTCGACAGTTCCCTGGTCGTCCACCCCTCGGCCCTGCTGGACGCCCTGGTCTCCCTCTTCGAGGCCGTGTGGCGCACCGGCCTCCCGCTCCCCGGCGGGGACGCCCCGGACGACGCCGTCCTCACCCTCCTCACCGCGGGCCTCACCGACGAGGCCATCGCGCGCCGCCTCTCCATCAGCACCCGCACCGTCCAGCGCCGCGTCCGCGAACTGTGCGACCACCTCGGCGCCCGCACCCGCTTCCAGGCCGGCGCCCTCTCCGTCCGCCCCCCGAAAGCCTGACCCCGGCCCGGGGCAGGGCCTTCACCGGGAACCCCATGTCTGTGCCTCTCCGAGACGTTAACCATGTGTCACTGATCGACTACGTGGGAGGCGGGTGGGGAAGGGTTCCTCGCGTCCTTTCTTCGAGGGTGTGGGGGCGCGGGGGTCATGAGCGAGCTGTCGACACTGCCGAGTACGGTCGTCCGGCCCGGGGACAGGCGGTATCCGGCGCTCAGCCGGGGGTTCAACCAGCGGTGGGCCGCCGCGCCGGAGTACGTGCGGCTGGTGCGGACGCCCGAGGAGGCGCGGGCGGCGCTCGCCGCGGCGGTCGCCGAGGAGCCGGCGGACCCGGCGCGGGCGCGGATCGCGGTGCGGTCCGGCGGGCACTGCTATGAGGACTTCGTCTGCGGCGGGGACGTCCGGGTGATCCTCGACGTGAGCCCGATGTGCGGAGTGTCCTACGACAGTTCGATGAAGGCGTACTGCATCGAGGCCGGGGCCACGAACGGGCACGTGTACGGCCGGCTGTATCCGGTCAGCGGGAAGGTGCTGCCGGGCGGGTCGTGCTTCTCGGTGGGGCTGGGCGGGCACATCCCCGCGGGCGGCTTCGGGCTGCTGTCGCGGCAGCACGGCCTCACCGTCGACTACCTCTACGCGGTCGAGGCGGCCGTGGTGGACGAGGACAAGAACGTCAGGCTCGTCGTCGCCAGGCGCGATGACGAGGATTCGCGGCTGTGCGAGTTGTGGTGGGCGCACACGGGCGGTGGCGGCGGGAACTTCGGGGTGGCCACCCGGTTCTGGTTCCGGGGGCTTCCCCAGCCGCCGCGACAGGTGCTGCTGACCGCGCTGGCATGGGACTGGAAGGACTTCGCCAAGGGCGACTTCGCCGCGCTGGTGACCGCGTTCGGGGAGTACTTCCGGGACCAGCAGAATCCGTCGACGGCGGCCGGGAAGCTGTTCGCGATGCTGAAGCTCAACCACGTGAGCAATGGGCAGATCGGGCTGCTGGCGCAGGTGGACGTCGACGATCCGGACGGGCGGCGGGCGATGACCGATTTCATCGCGGCCCTCGACGGGCGGATCGGGCCGCGGGCGACGCAGATGCGGTCGGTGATGGGGGAGCACTTCGTCCACCTGGACGTTCCGCGGGTCATGCCGTGGCTGACGGCGACGCAGATGCTGGACTCCGGCTGCCAGAACCGCTGCGGGAAGTACAAGTCCGCCTATCTTCGGAAACCGTTCACCGAACGGCAGATCGACGCGATGTGGGCGTATCTCGGCAATGAGCAGTACACCGATTACGCCAACCGGGGGGCGCTCATTCAGATCGATTCGTACGGCAGTGCCGTCAACATGCCGCTGCACCAGACCGCGGTGCGGCAGCGCGACTCCATTCTGAAAGTGCAATACCAGGTGTACTGGACGAAAGACGATCCCGGCGAGGACGTCCACATCGCCTGGATACGCGACGCCTACAAGGCCACGTTCGCCGAGACCGGGGGCGTGCCCGTGGCGGACGGCGAGATCACGGACGGCTGTTACATCGGGTATCCGGACGGTGATCTGGCCGATCCCCGGTGGAACGAGTCGGGCCAGTCGTGGGAGACGCTCT
Organism: Spirillospora sp. NPDC047418; assembly: GCF_040643275.1. Taxonomy (NCBI): domain Bacteria; kingdom Bacillati; phylum Actinomycetota; class Actinomycetes; order Streptosporangiales; family Thermomonosporaceae; genus Spirillospora; species Spirillospora sp. NPDC047418. Next base: position 27,156 of record NZ_JBEYTW010000100.1, on the reverse strand, counting down.
ACTACAAGGACGCCTACGCGAAACTCCAGGAGGTCAAGCGGCACTGGGATCCGTGCGGCGTGTTCCGGCACGCCCAGTCGGTCCGCCCATGAGACGCGCCGTGAGTCGTGCCGTGAGACCCGTACCAGGCGCGCCGTGAGGCGGGGAGTGGCCCCGGTCACAGAGCGGCCCGGCTCGTCTTGTCTCGCCTTTATTGCATTCTTTGCCAATACTTGCGGCTGTGACTCCCGGGACAGTAGTTTCTTCGGACGAGCAGACCGTCGGGCCCGGGACGGCCTGAGCGCCTGGGGAGTCCATGAAGAAGCGTACCGACAGGAAGATCGCCATCGCGGGCACCGCGGCGGCGGCCGTACTGCTGCCCACCGTCATGGTCGGCCTCGCGCAGGCCGGCATCGGCGTGCCGACCGGCAAGTCGGAGGCGTCGGGCAACTCCCAGACGATCCCCTCGTTCGGCCCGGCGACGCAGCCGTCCTCGCCGGCGTCGGCCTCGGCCGGCGCCTCGCCGAAGAGCACGAAGCTGCCGAGCGTCCCGCTCGGGACCAACCCGTTCAAGACGGGCAACGGCTCGCCGAGCGCGAACAACCCCGACACGAACCAGGGCAGCCGCGGCAAGAAGCCGCACCTGCCGGCCGGCGCCGGGTCGGGCAAGTACGTCCCGGCCAAGGACGGCGCCGCGATCACCGGCGTGAAGAAGATCAACTCGCGGATCTTCGACGTCACGATCGCCTCGCCGGCGCTCGGCGCGGCCGTGAAGACCCGGGTGATGGTCCCGAAGGGCTGGACGTCCAAGTCCACCAAGACGTGGCCGGTCGTGTACGCCTACCACGGCGGCAACAACAACTACACGTCCTGGACCAAGGACTCCAACATCGAGCAGGTCATCGGGCCGTACAACGCGATGGTCGTGATGCCCGAGGGCGGCTGGAACGGCTCGTACACCAACTGGTACAACGGCGGCAAGGGCGGCATCCCCGAGTGGGAGAAGTTCCACATCGACGAGGTCATCCCGTTGATGGAGCGCAACTTCCGCGCCGGGACGGTGCGCGCCGCGATCGGCCTGTCGTCCGGCGGGCAGGGCGCCATCACCTACGCCGAGCGGCACCACATGTTCAGGTACGCCGCGTCCTACAGCGGCGCCCTCAACATCACCGCGCCCGGCATGCCGGTGATCCTCACGTCCATGAACCGGGACGCGGGGACGGCCATCTGGGGCGACCCGATCACCGCGCGGGCGAACTGGCGGGCGCACGACGCGACCGTCAACGTGGCGGAGCTGAAGGGCGTCGGCGTCTACGTCTCGTCCGGCAACGGCAAGCCCGGCCCCTACGACGACCCGAACGCCGCACCGATGGACGCGGGCCGGATCGGCGAGCAGCTCGCCGGGACGATGGCCGAGAACTTCGTCGCCGCGGCGAAGAGGGCGGGCGTCCCGGTCACCGCGAACCTGTACGGGCCCGGCATGCACAACTGGAAGTACTGGCGGCGGGAGCTGGCCAAGAGCTGGCCGACCATCGCCAAGTCCATCGGCGCCCGCAAGTCCTGACCGCCCGCAAGTCCCGACCGCCGGCGGCCTTGACCTGCCGCGAGTCCTGACCGCGAGTCCTGACCGGCCGGAATCGGCGAAACACGAGCGGTGAGCGCCCCTCCCCTGTGACCATGGGGGCATGAGGGGTAGTGATGGTGCGGCCCTCGCCGGCGATCTCCCGTTCCCGCCGCCGGCATCCGGGCCGCCGAGGCTCGGTGAGGCGCGCGCCCGGCTGACGCATCCCGAGGTGCGCTGGTGCGGCGCGACGTACGGGGTGATGGAACGGGTCCCCGGCGGCTGGATGATGTCCGGGATGGAGCGGACGACCCCGCAGGACGCCCGCGACTCGCTCGGCTGGTGGCTGCGGGGCAGGGCGCGCGACCGCGGCGTGCCCGCGGTGGTCCGCGCCGAGTACCGGCGCGGCGCGGAGCGGCTCGACCGCGACCGGCCGGACGAGCTGACCGTCGCCGGCCGCGTGTTCCGCGTGGTGCGTGCCGACCGGTTCTGCCGGTCCGGCCCGGACGGCCCCGAGCCGCCCCGCTCCGGCGACCCCGACGAGCTGCCCGAACCCCGCACCCGGCGCGACGCCCGCCGGTTCGACCACGGACTGCTCCCGGCCGCGCGGATCCCGGGCCCCGCGCCGCTGCCGGGGGAGCGGTGGGAGGACGCCCCCGCCGAGCCCGCGGTGCCGCCCGCGATGGCCGCCGACGCCCGCCGCGCGCTCGCCACCCATCCGCTGGTCGCGCGGCTGCCGACCCGGTTCGCGGTCGCCGAGGCGGTCGCCGAGGCGGTCACCGACGCGGTCACCGAGGCGGGCGGGGACGCGGTCGGCGACGCGGTCACCGAGGCGGGCGCCGGGGCGGGCGGTGGGCGGTGGCCGGTGCACGGCCCGTTCCTGCACAGCCCCGCCGCCGTCCGCGACCACCTGGCCGCGTACTTCGACCTCGTCGTGCCGCTGACGCGGGGCCCGTCGCCCGGCGACCTCGCCGCCTACCGGTACGCCGCGGACCTGCTGCGGGACGGGGTGCGCCGCGCCGAGGTCGAGGTCCTCGGCCGCCGCTTCCGGGTGGTCCGCGCCGAGTACGTGGTCCGCTGCGGCCCGGACGGCCCCGAGCCGCCCCGCCCCTGCGAACGGGACCTGGAGGAACCCGCCGCCGGCGACTTCGGCCCGGACCGCGCGGGGTAGCGTGTCCGGCGATGAAGGGATTCGCGCGGCGCGAGTTCCAGCTCGTGCTGCTCCGCCGCATGGCCGACTACCAGCCGGGCCTCGTCGAGGACGCGGTGCGCGCGCTCGGCGCGTCCCGCACCGAGATGCGGGACGCCAACGCCCGCTGGCAGCGGGTGCTGCGGTCCCGGACGTTCCCGCGCGGGCGGCGCCGCTACGAGGCCGTCCTCGGCCCGCCCGCCGGCGCCGCGGACCGGCGGATCGGCGACGTCGTCTGCGCGACCGCGTGGTGGGGGCCGCTGCCGCTGTGGCCGGGCCTCTGCTTCGAGATCATGATGGCGCCGGACGGCTCGGTCGTGCAGGAGTGGCTCGTCCGGGACGACGGCGTCCCCGTCCCGGAGCTGGCGACCGCCGACGACCTCGTCCCCTGGTCGTGCACGGTGGGCGACGTCGACGCGCGGTTCGGCGCGGTGGCCCACCAGGACGGCGACGCGCCGAGCCGCTGGCACGCGACGATCACCATGCCGGGCGGCGAGACCTATGTCGCGCACTTCGTCTGGGGCCTCCTGCAGACGGTCGAGAGCGTGTGAGCACGTAACGGCACGCGGACGCGGCCGAACTTGCCGAACATTGGCACCACCTTGGTGTGCGCCCTTGCCGCCGACATCACGGAGATTGCGCACCCGCCCCTACCGTGAGCCCCATGGACGCAGCGAACAGCCGGCGAGACGCGCGATGACGGGGCACATCCTCGGGACGCCCTACTGGGTGGAGATCGCCAGCCCCGACGTCCCGGCGTCGCGGCGCTTCTACGGCGAGCTGTTCGGCTGGTACTGCTACACGCTGGCCACCGGAGACTACGGCGACTACGCGATGTTCACCCTCCGCGACGTCAACGGCCCGGAGGTCGGCGGCATGCAGCCGCTGGCCGACGACACCCAGCCGCCCTCCTGGACCTGCTACTTCTACACCGACGACGTGGACGCCACGCTCGACGCCGTCCGCGCCGCGGGCGGGCAGGCGCTGATGGAGCCCGCCACCATCGCCCACATGGGACGCGCGGTGCTGTGCGCCGACACCCAGGGCGCCGGGTTCGCGCTCTACGAGCCGCGGGACCCCGGCCAAGTCCCCGCCGCCGACGAGCCGGCGACGATGTGCTGGGTGGAGCTGGCCTGCCGGGACGTCCGGGAGGGCCGGCGCTTCTACGGCGAGGTGTTCGGCTGGGAGGCCGTCGACCGCGAATACCACGACTCCGTCTACACCAACTGGAAGGTGGGCGACTGGGCGGTCGCGGGCATGGTGTTGATGGACGACGGCTGGCCGCCGGACTACCCGGCCCACTGGATCCCCTACTTCTGGGTGCCCGACTGCGACGCCTCCGCCGCCCGGGCGGCGGAGCTCGGAGCCAAGGTGCGCGTCCCGCCGAGCGACGTGGAGACCGGCCGCTTCTCGATCCTGACGGACCCGACCGGGGCCCGCTTCGCCCTCTTCACCCCGGCCCCCGGGGCCCGCGACAGGTTCGTTCCGCGCCGCTGATCCGCTCTTCCGGCGCGAGCGCCGGAATCGCCAACGTTTGAGCGATCTTGGCGATTCCGGTCACGTCGGATTGCGTGCGGCTGCCTAGCGTGGACGGCATGCGAGCTGTCAGGAGCCGGCGATGCCCGAGGTGACCTCCTACGAGCCGGGCCACCCGACCTGGGCGGAACTGGCCAGCCCGGACCCGGAGCGGTCGAAGGACTTCTACGGCGAGCTGTTCGGCTGGTACTCCTACACGCTGACCGCCGACATCGGCGAGTACGAGGTCTTCACCCTCGGCGGCGTCCAGGGGCCGGAGATCGGCGGGATGCAGTTCCTCCAGGACGACTCCCTGCACTCGTCCTGGACGTGCTACTTCCGTACGGCCGACATGGCGGCCTCCGTCGACGCCGTGCGCGCGGCGGGCGGCATGGTCCTGGTGGAGCCGACCGACGTCGCCGGCCTCGGGCGGATGTCCCTGTGCTCCGACCTGGAGGGCGCCGACTTCGCCCTCTGGTATCCGGGCGACCTGCAGGGCGCGGGCGTCATGGACGAGCCGGCGACGATGTGCTGGGTGGAGCTGGCCTGCCGCGACGTCCGCGCCGCCCGCCGCTTCTACGGCGCGGTCTTCGGCTGGAGGGCCGTGGACCGCGACTACTACGGCTCCGTCTACACCAACTGGAAGGTCGGCGACTGGTCCGTGGCGGGCATGCTCTCGATGGACGAGCGCTGGCCGCCGGACTACCCGGCCCACTGGATCCCCTACTACTGGGTGGCCGACTGCGACGCGTCCGCCGCGCGGGCCGCCGAGCTGGGCGGGCGGGTCCACGTCCCGCCGACCGACATCACGCCGGGCCGCTTCTCCATCATCACCGACCCGGCCGGCGCCCGGCTCGCCCTCATCACCCCGGCCACCGCCGACCGCGCCGCCGTCCGCGCCCGCCCCTGACGCTACCCGCCGGTGCGGCGGGCGCCGTGCGGCCAGACGACGTGCACGACCCGGCCGAGCCGGCGGGCGCACTCGACGATCTCCGCGGTGCCGCCGCGGCCGCGGGCCGGCGCGCCGTCCCACACGGCGATGAGGTGGTCGGCGCGGTCCAGCATCGCCAGGCCCGCGTCCAGGTAGGGGAGCGGGCCGGGGACGGCGTGGGCCAGCGGCAGCACCCGGGACGCGAGCGCCGTCAGCTCCTCGAACCCGCGCCGCGCCCGGAGGCCGAGCGCGGCCGCGTAGCCGGCGGCGGGGACGATGACCTCCAGCCGCCCGCCGCGCGCCAGCACGGCCCGCGCGAAGATCTGGTCCGCGCCGGCGGCCAGGCAGGACACACCCACGATGTCCGGCCCGCCGGCCCGGAGGATCTCGCGGATGCGGGCGTCCACCAGCGCGCTCGTCGTCTCGTCCAGGTCCCGGTGCCCGGTGACGGCCACCCGCATCGGCGTCCTCCTTCGTCCTCACGGCCGCATCCGCACGGCCCGCCGCCCCGCTCACACATGGGACGCCCACCAGAGGGTGTGTTCCCGCGAGATGGCCTCCTCGACCTCGTCGACGAAGTGCGCCCACTCGGGCTCGGTCTCCGGCCAGTCGATCCGGCAGGCGATCTCGGCGAGCTCCTGCGCGGCGATGCCGTAGGCGGTCGCGAGCTGCTGGTGCTGGCGGGTCTGCACCCAGGCGAGCCCGCCCGCCGCGACGGCCCCCGCGATGCCCGGCAGGTCCAGGTTCAGCAGCCCCACGGCGTTCAGCACGGCGGCGACCAGGCCGAGCGCCTCCAGCGTGGCCAGCAGCACCGACCAGCGCGCGACGCTGCGCCCGTGGCCCGCCGACCGGCGCGCGTACCACTGCCGCTGGTCCTCGATCCGCTCGGCGCGGTAGGCGTCCCTGCGCTCGGCGAGGCTGCGCGCCCGCAGCTCCCGCATCCCCTCGGTCACCTGCAGTTCGCCGCTGTCGCCGTCGACGACGAGCGCGTGCAGGTTGCCGCGGATCACCGCGAACCGGTGCAGCAGCAGCGCCTCGGCGCCGCGGTCGTCGACGTCCTCGGCGCCGAACGGCTGCCCGGCGACCGCGAACCGCCACGCCAGCGTCTTCGCCGACTCCGCCGCGGCCCGCGACTCGTACCACTGCCGGTCGGGGCGCTCGGTGAGCAGCCAGACCTCGACGACCAGCCCGGCCCCGAGCCCGGCCGCCGCCAGCAGTGCCGCCGCGTCGACCCGGCCCAGCTGGACGGTGAAGGTGCCGAACACGGCCGCCGCGAGCAGCGCGACCAGCCGCAGCCCGGTGGCGACGAGCAGCCGGTTCTGCCCGCTGACCGCACTCGTGTCCGCGGCCCTGAACAGCGCCGGGTAGTGGATTTCGGCAAGTGCCTGCACACTTCGAGTGGAAACGGAGCCGCAGTATAGGTCAACCATATGTGCAGGAATGCACACTTCTGACCGGTGTCCGACTCCGGCCAGCATTCGCCGAAACCCGCCGCGGCGGAGCGGCGTCGAACTGATATTCGGCGGCGGGGCGGCCGGACAAATTCTCATAACGGCTTTCCCGAAACCCCGGACGCGGGAGCGTAAGAAGTGATGCACTGCGCAGTGCGATGAGTGTCGTTCGGATCAAGATTTGATCATTTGCGGACAAGGGACGCCTCAAAGCGAGCCTGCCGGATAGTAGACCCCGACTTTGGGTAGCATTGCCACTACCTATCGTAACGACAGCTGGATGGACTGAACATGACCGTTCTTGACGAAGCGGGCGCGCTGGAACTCACCGACCTGCGGGAGCTGACTCCCGGGCAGTTGGCCCTGGAAGCCGAGACGGCGGGCATCGTCGCGCGGCTGGTGCGGGCCGACGAGGTGAACGGGGACGGGTCCGAGGCCGTCCGCGTCGCGGCGTTCAACTCGTTCATCTAGATCACGTAACGACGCCATGCCTCCGCCACCCCTGTTCCGGCAGTTCGTGCTCAAAGTGCACAGCAGATGCGATCTCGCCTGTGACCACTGCTACGTCTACGAGCACGCCGACCAGAGCTGGCGGGGGCGCGCCGCGCGGATGGCCGTGCGCACGATGGAGCGCACGGCGCGGCGCATCGCCGACCACGCGCGGGCGCACGGCCTCGGCGAGGTCTGCCTGGTCCTGCACGGCGGTGAGCCGCTATTGGCCGGCCCCGATCACCTCGGCGCCCTGCTCGCGGCGTTACGTGCGCCGCTGCGCGGCGTCTGCGACATCGATCTGCGGATCCACACCAACGGCGTCCTGCTGGACCGGCGGTTCTGCGAACTCTTCCGCGAGCACGGGGTCAAGGTCGGCATCTCGCTGGACGGCGACCGGACGGCGAACGACCGGCACCGCCTCTACCGCGACGGCCGCAGCAGCTACGACAAGGTCGTCCGCGCCATCGACCTGCTCCGCGCCGACTACCCGGACCTCTACTCCGGGCTGCTGTGCACCATCGACATCGCGAACGACCCGATCGCCGTCTACGAGGCGCTCGTGGCGCACGAGCCGCCCGCGATCGACTTCCTCTGGCCCCACCACACCTGGGACCGGCCGCCGTCCAGGCCGTCCGCCGCGGCCTACGCCGACTGGCTGCGGACGATCGCGGACCGCTGGCTCGACGGCGGGCGGCCCGTCCCGGTGCGGATGTTCGACTCCATCCTCAGCACCTCGCGCGGCGGCCCGAGCTTCACCGAGTCCCTCGGGCTGGAGGCGAGCGACCTCCTGGTCGTGGAGACCGACGGCGAGTACGAGCAGGCCGACTCCCTGAAAACGGCGTTCGACGGCGCTCCCGAGACGGGCCTGGACGTGTTCCGCCACTCGATCGACGAGGTCGGGCGGCACGCGGGCATCGGGGCCAGGCAGGGCGGCCTCGCGGCGCTGTGCGACACCTGCCGGGAATGCCCGGTCGTCGCCAGCTGCGGCGGCGGGCTGTTCGCCCACCGGTACCGCGGTGACGGCTCAGGCTTCGCGAACCCCAGCGCGTACTGCGAAGACCTCTTCGCGCTGATCGACCACGTCCAGCGGCGGATCGGCCGCAGCCCGCAGTTCCTGCCGCCGACCGTGGTGCGGTCGGTGGCGACGGGGCACGGCGACCGCGCCGCCATCGCCCGGCTCGGAACCGCGCAGGCGATCGGGCGCCGGTCCCTGGTCGCGGTGGTCGGCGCCGGGTGCGCCCCGTCGGCGGCCTGGGAGGCGGTCAAGCACCTCGGCGCCGCGCACACCGAGGCCTACGATCAGGCCCTGGCGCATCCCTACGTGCGCGCATGGGCGGTGGAGCGGCTCCGCGCCTCCCGCACGCGCGACGGTGCGCTGGCCGACGGCGGCCTGCTGGCGACCCTCGCGTGCCTGACCGCCGCGCACGCGATGGAGGACCTCACCCTGAGCGTTCCGGTGCGCGGCGGCGCCGTCCACTTCCCCGGCATCGGGCGCTACCCGGTTCCGGGGCGCCGCGAGACGACCGTCCGGGTGTCCGCGGGCACCCTGGAGGTGGCGGGCGCCGGGCCGCTGGAGCCGGTCCGCCGGCTGACCGCGGGCACCTTCACCGTCGCGCTCGACGATCTCGACCCGTTCCGCGACTGCCACGACTGGCCGGCGGCGGGACGCCTCGACGCCCGGCGGTTCGCGCGGTGGCAGGGCTTCTTCGACGAGGCGTGGACGCTGCTGGAGAAGGAGTACGCCGAGTACGCGCCGGCGATCGCCGAGGCGCTGACGACCATCGTCCCGCTCGACCCGCCCGCCTCCGGCGCGAGCGTCAGCTCGGCGGCACGGGACGCCTACGGCTCCGTGGGGATCGCGCTTCCCGAGACCCCCGCGATGCTGTGCCTGCTGATCCTGCACGAGTTCCAGCACGTGAAGCTCGGCGCGATCCTCGACTTCGCCGATCTCTACGACGGGAGCGACGACCGCCTCTACCACGCTCCGTGGCGGCGGGACCCCCGTCCCCTGGAGGGGCTCCTGCAGGGCACCTACGCGCACATCGCCGTCGCCGACTTCTGGCTCCGGCGGACCCGCGACCCGGAGCCGGACGCCGCGGCCGAGGCCGCGCGCCACTTCGGCGACTGGTACCCGAAGACACTGGCGGCCGCCCGGACCCTTCAGGACTCGGGGTCCCTCACCGGGCTCGGCGAGCAGTTCGTCGCGTCGATGCGCCGGACGCTGGAGTCCTGGGACGTTCCGGCCCCGCCGAATCGGTAAAACTACACATTTGACGGGCTGTAATCCCTTCGCCCCTGCCGCTATACATTGATGGGACCGAGGGGGAGCGGCATGGCGGGCAGAAGGCAGACGGAGGAAGAACGCCCGCACTTCTTCCTGAGTTACGCCAGGTCGCGGTACCGGCCCGAGGATTCCGACCGCTGGGTGGCCAAGTTCTACAATGATCTCTGCCACGACATAAGCCAGACTACGGGCGCGCGCATTCCCGGTTTTATGGACAGGCAGATTCCCCCCGGCAGCGACTGGTCGGAGCAGCTCGCGGACGCGCTCGCCAACTGCCGGGTGTTCATCGCGCTGTTCTCCCCGGCCTACTTCACCAGCGAGTACTGCGGCAAGGAACTGGCCGCCTTCCTCACCCGCTACCACGATCTGGTCGGCGAGCTGAAGCGGCCGCCGGCGATCATCCCGGCGATGTGGACGCCCATGCACATCAGCGAGATCCCGGAGTCGCTGCACAGCATGCAGAACACCCATCCCGAGCTGCCGCGCGCCTACCGCGCCGAGGGCCTCTACGGGATCATGAAGCTGGGCCGGTTCCGCGAGCACTACAAGGAGACGGTCCTGCGGCTGGCCGCCGTCATCAGGCAGCGGGCCGCCGAGTGCGACCTCGGGTACGGCCCCGTCCCCGACCTGGCGAAGGTGCGCAGCACCTTCGCGGGCGCCGAGCCGGGCGGCGGCCGCCCGGCCGTCCGGATCACGCTCGCCGCGCACTCGCTCGACCACCTGCCGTCCGAACGGGACGCCTACTACTACGGCCGGACGGCCCACGAGTGGACGCCGTTCCGCGGCGCGGACCACATGCTGCCGATCGGCTCCTTCGCCGAGCACGTGCTCACCGAGCTCGGCCACCGGTCGATCGTCGACACCGCGGACGATCCGCTGGAGGAGCCCGTGGACGCCCCGGGCGTGCTGGTGGTCGACCCGTGGGCGGCCGGGGACCGGGCCATCGGCAAGCGGCTCAGGCAGATCGACCGGGAGCCCGTCCACGTCGTGGCCCCGTTCAACGCCGACGACCGGCAGACCGCCGAGGCCGCCGCGGGCCTCCACGAGGACCTGGTGGAGGTCCTGCCGGAGGGGATCGCGCTGCGGGGCTCGGCGGTGGGCGTCGCGTCGCCGCGCGCGTTCCGCGACGCGCTCCCGAGGGCCGTCAGCGAGGCGTTCAGCCGCTACCTGCGGACGACCAGCGTCCATCCACCGCGGACGCGGCCGTCCACGACCCGCCGGCCCACCCTTCGGGACCCGGACGCCTGAGGCGAGGAGGAACCATGGCGGACCCCGGAACCATCGTCACCTTCTACAGCTACAAGGGCGGCACCGGGCGCACGAGCGCGCTCGCCAACGTCGCCTGGATCATGGCCGCGGCCGGGCGGAAGGTGCTCGCCATCGACTGGGACCTGGAGTCGCCCGGGCTGCACAAGTACTTCCACCCCTTCCTGGACCAGAACATCCTGACCTCGACCCCCGGCGTCATCGACATGCTCGACGAGTACTCGTGGGCGACGACGAACAAGCACCCCGACGACGAGGACGACTGGCACCGCGACTACGCGCGCGTCCTGCGGCACGCGGTGACCCTGGAGTACGAGTTCCCCGGCGACGGGACGCTCGACTTCGTCTCCGCCGGGCGGCAGAACCGGAACTACTCCTCGCTCACCCGGGCCCTCGACTTCGACCACTTCTACGGGCGGCTCGGCGGCGGGCAGTTCTTCGACGCGCTCCGCGACGACATGCGGAGCAACTACGACTACGTGCTGATCGACAGCCGCACCGGTTACAGCGACATCGCCGACATCTGCACCCTGCACTTCCCGGACGTCCTCGTCGACTGCTTCACGCTCAGCTACCAGAGCATCGACGGCGCCGCCGACATCGCCGGGAACATCGACGGGCGGCACCACGTGCGCCCCATCCGCATCCTGCCGGTCCCCATGCGCATCGACCTCGGCGAGAACGCGAAGGTGGAGGCGGGCAGGGCGTACGCCCGCGCCCGCTTCGACCGCTTCCCGCGCGGCATGTCCCGACAGGAGGCGAGCGGCTACTGGCTGTCGGTCGAGATCCCGTACCGGCCGTACTACGCGTTCGAGGAGACGCTGGCGACGTTCGGCGACGCGCCGGGCTCGCCCAACTCGATGCTGGCGGCCTTCGAGCGGCTCACCAAGGTGATCACCGACGGGGACGTCGGCGGGTACGTCCCGGTCGAGGAGGAGGTGCGGCTCGCGACGCTCGAGCGGTTCACCCGGCGCGGGCCGACGGAGATCTCCGACGTCGCCATCAGCTACATGTCGGCGGACCGGCCGTGGGTCGACTGGATGGCGCTGATCCTCGGCCGGGCCGGCTTCCGGGTCGTCACCCGCAGCGTGGACGTCGGGCCGGCGGAGGCGGCCGAGGAGCCGGGCGAGCCGGGCGGGCCCGGCGGGCACGCGGTCGTGCTGCTGTCCCCGGACTCGGTCAGCTCGCCGGAGGTGCTCGGGACCTGGGAGTCGCTGGCCAGCCGGACCGCGGCGCCGCACCGGCGGTTGACGGCGGTCCGGATCCAGGACGCGTCGCTGCGGACGGCGTTCGGCGGCCTGCTGCCGCTGGACCTGACCGGGCTGGGCGAGCACGCGGGTGCCGAGGCCCTCGTCCGCGCCCTCGGCCGGCCGGGCTACACCTTCGACCAGCCGGCCGAGCATTCGCGGGTCGGGCCGCGCTTCCCCGGCGCCGCCCGGACCGCGCCGGAGATCTGGAACGCCGACCGCCGCAACGCGATGTTCACCGGCCGGAGCTGGGTGCTGGAGCGGCTGCGGGACGAACTGCTCGGCACGACGCAGCGGATCGTCCTGCCGCAGGCCCTGCACGGTCTCGGCGGTGTCGGCAAGACGCAGGTCGCCCTGGAGTACGTGCACCGGTTCAAGGCGGACTACTCGCTCGTATGGTGGATCAGCGCCCAGTCGCCCGACTCGATCCGGGCGGGGCTGGCGAACCTGGCCGAGCAGATGGGGCTGCGCGTCGGCGACAACAAGGCCGACGCCGCCGCGGCGGCGCTGGAGGCGCTGCGCCGCGGCGAGCCCACCTCCCGCTGGGTGCTGGTCTTCGACAACGCCGACAGCCCGGCGGAGCTCGCGCCCTTCCTGCCGGGCGGCGACGGGCACGTCCTCATCACCTCCCGCGATCCCGCCTGGACCCAGTTCGCCAACCCGCTGCCGGTGGAGGTCTTCACCCGGCAGGAGGCCGCCGAGCACCTCCGGCGCCGGGTACCGGAGATCTCCGAGGAGAACGCGTTCAAGATCGGCAAGGCGCTCGGCCATCTGCCGCTCGCGATCGAGCAGGCCGCCGCCTGGCTCGCCTCCACGTTCATGCCGGCCGCCGAGTACCTGGACGCGCTGGAGCACGAGACCGCCTCCACGCTGGAGCGCAGCGCGCAGAGCTTCCCGCAGTCGGTGGCGATGACCTGGCGGGTCACCTTCCGCCAGCTGCGGGAGGCGTCCCCGGCCGCGGCCCGGCTGCTGGAGCTGCTCGCCTTCTTCTCCTCCGAGCCGATCTCGCTCGACCTGATCTACAGCGACGAGACGGCCGGCGTCCTCGCCCCCTACGACGAGACGCTGCGCGACAAGCTGGTGCTGGGCAAGCACGTCCGGGAGATCAGCCGGTTCGCGCTGGCCAAGGTCGACCAGGGCAACAACTCCATCCAGGTGCACCCGCTGGTGCAGGCCGTCATCCGGCACGGGCTCGGGCCGGAGCTGACCCGGACGACCTGCCACGACGTGCACAAGATCCTGCTCGGTGCCCGCCCCAAGCACGGCGACACCGACGACCCGGCGAACTGGCCGAACCTGGAGGAGATCCTCCCGCACGTGCGGCCGTCCGCCGCCGCCGAGTGCGACGACGAGGACGTCCGGCAGATGCTGACCGACCTCGTCCGGTACCAGTGGAAGCGCGGCGTCTTCGACAGTGCGATGGCCGCCGGCCGCGAGCTGGTCGCCGAGTGGAGCGGCAAGCTCGGCCAGGACCACTGGCAGTGGCTGTTCCTGCAGTCGCAGATCGCGAACGTGCTGCGCTCGCAGGGCGACTTCCGGGAGGCCTACGACCTCGACCGGGACGTGCTGGAGCGGCAGCGCAACTCGCCGACGATCGGCCCGACGCACCCGCACACCCTCATCACCGCCGGCAATCTGGCGGCCGACATGCGGGCGATGGGGGAGTACCGGGAGGCCCTCGCGCTGGACCTGCACACCTACGAGCAGTCGGCCGTCCCCTGGGGGGAGGACCACCCGCGCACGCTGATGGTCGCGCACAACCTCGCGATCGACTACCGGCTGACCGGCGACTGGGAGAGCGCCTACCGCTACGACAAGGAGACGCTGGAGCAGCGCCGCGTCCAGCTCGGCGACGACCACCCCTACACGCTGTTCTCCGAGGCGAACCTGGCGCGCGACCTGCGCGAGGCCGGGCGGTTCGACGAGTCCGTCGGCATGCTGCGCGACGTGTACCGGCGGTACATGGAGGTCCTCGGCGACCAGATCCTGGACACGCTGCGCACCGGCAAGAGCCTGGCGGTGTCGCTGCGCAGGGCGGGGCTCCGGGACGAGGCGCTCGCGCTGGCGGAGGAGATCCACGCCCGCTACCAGCGGCACTTCCCGGACTCGCCGGACACGCTGCCCGCCGACCTGGAGGTCGCGGCCTGCACGGGCGAGCAGGGGGACGTCGTCGGGGCCCGCGACCGCACCCGCGCCGCGCTCGCCCGGCACCGCGCGCAGATGGGCGACGAGCACCCGTTCACCGTGATGATCGAGAACAATCTCGGCTGCCACCTGCGCGGCACCGGCGACCTGGACGAGGCGTGCTCGCTCACCGCCCGCGCCGCCGCCCGGCTGGAGTCGATGCTCGGCGCGGACCATCCCTTCGCCCCGCTCGCCGCCGTCAACCACGCCAACGCCCTCGGCGACGCCGGGCGGTTCGCCGAGGCGGAGGAGCTCGGGCGGGACGCGCTGGCCCGGCTCGCGCGGGTCCTCGGCGGCGAGCATCCCGACACGCACGTCTGCCGGTCCGGCCTGGCGATCACGCTGGACGGCATGGGACGCGTCTCGGAGGCGCGGGAGCTGCGCGAGCAGGCCGCCGCGGGGCTGCGCGTCCTCGCCGAGCAGCATCCGCATCCGCTGCTGCAGGACGTGCGGGAGGGCGTCCGCGTCGACCGCGACCTGGAGCTACAGCCGATCTGACGTGCGCCCGGCGGGCCGGGCGAGCCATGCCAGCATGTCGGGCAGCACGTCGAACGCGCCGAAGTGCGCCGAGCCCGACTGGACGACGACGGTCGAGTTCGGGATCCGGCCGGCCAGCCAGCGGGAGTGCCCGGCGGGGGAGAAGGTGTCGTTCGCGCCGTGCCACAGCATCGTCGGGACGACGATGTCGCCGAGTTCGAAGCCCCACGGCGCGCAGAAGGCGAGCAGGTCGTCGATCCAGCCGTCGGCGGACGTCCGGAACGCCTCCCGGAACGTCTCCAGCAGCATCCGGCGCAGGCCCGCGCGCAGCACGACCCGGCGGTCGGACTGCGTCAGCTCCGCGTACAGGTTCGCGACGTGCTGCGCCGGGTTCTCGCGGATCCGGTCGGCGATCGAGCGCAGCCGCGCCGACACCAGCGGTCCCTGCCGGCGGACGGCCAGGTACTCGCGGGTGTTGCCGGGCGCCATCCCCTCGAACCAGTCCAGGCCCTCCGCCTCCGCGGGCGCGAGCCCGACCAGCGCGGCGGCGCGGGTGGCGCGGCGGGGCAGCAGCGCCGCGCAGGCGAGCGCGTGCGGGCCGCCGCCGGAGCGGCCGAGCACGGAGAACTCGTCGAGTTCCAGGACGTCGGCCAGCAGGCGCACGTCGGCGGCGACGTCGGCGACGACGCGCCCGGTCATCCGGTCGGAGCGCCCGTACCCCGGCCGGTCGAAGGTGATGAGCCGGATCCCGTGCTGGTAGAGCACCATCTGCCGGGGGAGGGGGCCGAGCCTGCTGCCGGGAGTGCCGTGGAGGAGGAAGACCGGGAAGCCGGTGGGGACGCCCCACTCCTCGACCCCGATTTCCCGACCGTCTGACGTGGACACGATCCTTGTCAAGACAGTCCTCCGTACCCGAGCCGCGGATTCGCAAAGGTCCCCGTTCGCTTCTAACTGAACTTCTGCGCGCGAGTCAAGGCAGAAGGGCACGGATGCGGGGCCCGATGACGGGTCGGCGGGCGGGGCGGCGGGAGCGTCGGCGGGCGGGTCAGCGGGCGGGGAGGTCGCGGTCGGGGGCGTGCAGGCGGCCGAGGAGCATCAGGACGAGTTCGTCGATGACCTCGTCGAGGGTGGCGTCGACCCAGCCGGCGCTCCAGTCGTGCAGGAGGCCGTTGATGCTGCCGATGAAGGCGGTCGCGGCGATCCGGTAGTCGCGGCCGGGGATCTCGCCGCGCTCGGCGGCGGCGGCCGCCTCGGCGCAGAGGAAGTCGACCCAGCGGGCGCGGCGGGTGAGGCGCTGGCGGTCCATCCGCGGGCCGACCCCGACGATCTCGACGAACGCGATGCGGATGCGGGCGCGGTCGGCGGTGATGCCGGCGGCGTAGGCGCGGAACAGGCGGGCGGTGCGCTCGGCGAGGCCGAGGCCCTGGACGGACGGGAGCGCGGCGGCGACCGCGCGCTCGGCGATGTCGTTGACCTCCAGGTGCAGTTCGGCGAGGAGGTCCTCCAGGGTGGTGAACTCCTCGTAGAACTGGCGGGTGGACAGGCCGGCGGCCTCGCTGAGCGCGGCGACCGTGGTGCCCCGGTAGCCGGGGCCGCGGCCGAACATCTCCAGGCCGGCGTCCAGGAACCGGCGGCGCCGCTCGGCCCGCCGCTCGGCCGCGGACCGGCCCCCGTACCTGCCGGTCGGTCTCGCGCGCCTGCCCGCCACCTGGCTCCTCCCCACGGCCCGGACGACATTTTCCAGCATCCGGGCCTTGTGCCGCACATCACCCTGGATTACTGTCCAGTAACCAAGTTCGACCACGGCCGTTTTCACACTGGAGACCGACCCCGCACTGGAGGACCGCGATGCCTTCCCGACGTCTCCGAAGACGAACCGCGCTGCTCGGCTGCGCCGTCCTGGCGGCGGCCACCGCGATGATCGGCGCACCGCCCGCGAGCGCCCAGCCCGTCCAGCCCGCCGGGCCGGCCCAGCCCGCGGGCCTGCGCGATGTGATGGCGGTCGGCAACGGCCAGGGCGGCACCGTCAGCTTCATCGACACCGCCACCTACCGGAACCTCGGTTCCATCAATGTCGTCCCGGATCTGCAGGAGCGGCTGGACTCGATGTCCATCGTCGAGCGGATCGGCTACGAGGTCGTCAACGCCGCGCAGGGCTACCGCAAGCTCGTCGACGACATGGCCGTCTCCCCGAACGGCCGGACCCTCTATGTCTCGCGGGGCGCGCTGTCGGACGCCGCCGCGTTCGACATCGCCACGAAGAAGATGCTGTGGCGGCACAGGACCGAGGGCTTCAAGGCCGACCACGCCGCGCTGTCGGCGGACGGGACGCAGTTCGTCGTCTCGGCCACCACCGCGAGCAAGGCCGAGGTCATCGACACCGCGACCGGTGAGCTCCAGACGAGCTTCGCGACCGGCACCTACCCGCACGCCAACGACTACTCGCCGGACGGGACGGTCCTCTACAACTCCAGCATCGGCGTCACCTCGCTGCCGAAGCTGCTGAACGGGCTCAAGGGGGCGCGGGCGGTCACGGCGGTGGACGCGAAGACGTTCAGGCCGCTGCGCACCTACACCTTCGAGTACGGGATCCGCCCGGCGGTGTTCACCCGCGACAACGCGACGATGTACGCGCAGCTGTCCTACCTCAACGGGTTCGTCGAGTACGACCTGGCGGCCGGGAAGGTCACCCGGACGGTGGACATGCCGTTCAGCGACAAGGCCGCCGCGATGAAGCCGGACGACTACCCGCAGAACTCCGCGCACCACGGCATGGCGATGAACGCCGACGAGTCCAAGCTGTGCGTCGCCGGGACGATCGACGACTACGTCTCCATCGTCTCCCGGCCCGGCCTGACCACGGACGGCACCGTCACCTACGCGACCGACGCCCTGCCCTACTGGACGCAGACGAGCCCGAACGGCCACGACTGCTTCGTCTCCCTCGCCGAGGACGACCAGATCTCCGTCATCGACTACCGGACCGCCAAGGAGGTCGCCCGCATCGACGTCGGCCGCTTCCCGCAGCGCGAGCGCGCCGCCAAGCTCACCCCCGAGGCCGTCGCGTCCCTGAACCCGGCCAAGGGCTGACCCCGCCCAGGGCCCGACCGGCCCCGCGAACCGGCCACCGCGAGGCCCGCCGCCACCCACATCCCGGCGGGCCGCGCGGTGGCCTCCCGTTTGCCTTCCCATGGTTGGACGCCCGGCCCGCGGGAACGGCCAGCGGGTGCCGACCGGAGGACTGCGCAGCCACCTGATGCCCTTCGCGGGGCGCCGCTACTGGGAGGAGCGCGCCAGGCTCACCCTCAAGGCCGTCGTCGCGGCGGTGATCGCGTGGCTGATCGCCAAGTACCCGGTCGGGCACCCGCAGCCCTACTTCGCGCCGCTCGCCGCGCTGCTCGGCGTGTACCCGACCGTCGTCAGGTCCGTCCGGGAGAGCGTGGCCTATGGGGCCGGGTTCGTCATCGGCGCGGGGATCGCGATACCGATCGGCCTGGTGGTCGGTCCCACCGCGCTCGGAATCGCGATCGCCGTCGTCCTGACCATGATGGTGTCGGGATGGCGGCGGCTCGGCGGCCAGGCGTCCCAGGTCCCGTTCACCGCGCTGTTCGCGCTGCTGGTGGGCGGCCACCAGGTCGTCTCCTACACGCTGCCGCGGCTCGCCGACGTCGCGATCGGGCTGGTCGTCGGCCTGGTCGTGAACGCGGCGCTGTTCCCGCCGCTGTACCTGCGGCGCGGCGAGTACGCCGTCCGGGAGGCGCGGGACGCGCTCGCCGACGCGCTGGACGCGCTCGCCGACGAGGTCGCCGAGGCCGAGGACGGGCGGTCGCGCTGGGACGAGCGCGAGTCGCGGCTGGCCCGGGTGCAGGAGCAGGCCCGGTACTCGCTGGAGCAGGGAGAGGAGACGCTGCGCGCCAACCCGCGTGCGAAGCTGCGCGGCTACCCGCTGCGCTGGCAGGGCGCCCTCGGCCGGTGGCCCGCGCCGCGCCAGATGAACACGATCGACCACACGGCGGCGTACGCCCGGTCCATCGCCGGGACGCTGCGCCGGCTCGACGGGGACGGCGGGGAAGGCGAGGGCGAGGCGGGGCCGCCCGCGCCGGGCACGGAGTTCCGGCAGGCGTACGCGGGGCTGCTTCGCAGGTTCGGCGCCATCGTCCGGGACCTGCCCGGGGCACCGGCCGAGGAGGCGTGCGCCGAGGCCGACCGGATCCAGCGCGAGCTGGAGAGGCCGCATCTCGGCGCCGGGACGGACGCGCCCGGCCTGTGGGACGCGCAGAAGGAGGTCCTGCGCCTCAGCGGGCTGCTGCTGGAGGGTGTCCGCGACCCCCGGCCGTAACTTGTCAGCAGGATTGTTGACAATTTAGGCGACAAGGTGCAGGGTACCGGCATGAGTCCCTCTGCCGCTCCCAGCCCCCTGCTCGTCGTCAGCGCCCACGCGGGCGACTTCGTGTGGCGCGCCGCCGGCGCGATCGCGCTCGCCACCGCGCGCGGCGACCGCGCGAAGGTGGTCTGCCTGAGCTACGGCGAGCGCGGCGAGTCCGCCCGCGCCTGGCGCGAGGGCAGGACGCTGGAGGAGATCAAGAAGCTGCGGCGGGACGAGGCGGCGGCCGCCGCGGCGGTGCTGGGCGCCGAGATCGAGTTCCTGGACGCCGGCGACTACCCCCTCGTCGAGTCGCGGGAGCTGGCCGACCGGCTCGTCCGGATCTACCGGGACGTCGAGCCGGCCGTGGTGCTGACCCACACGCTCGCCGACCCCTACAACGGCGACCACCCGGCGGCGGCGCGGATGGCGCTGCAGGCCCGCGTGCTCGCGCAGGCGATCGGCTACGACGCCCCCGGCGAGCCGCTCGGCGCGCCGCCGGTGTTCTTCTTCGAGCCGCACCAGCCGGAGCAGTGCGAGTTCAAGCCCGATGTGCTGCTCGACATCACCCCGGTGTTCGACAAGAAGCGCGCCGCGATGGAGTGCCTGCCCGCGCAGGTCCACATGTGGGACTACTACACCGACCTGGCCAAGCGGCGCGGCGTGCAGCTGAAGCGCAACGCGGGCCCGAACCTCGGGCTGCCGCACGACACGCGCGCCGAGGCGTTCGTCCGGCTGTACCCGCAGACCACCGCGGAGCTGTCATGAGGACGGTCGTCGTCACGGACCCGCCGCGCGCCGACACCGCCGCGGTGGACGCCCTCGCCGGGTACGGCGTCGCGACCGTCCACGAGGCCATGGGGCGGACGGGGTTCCTCGGCCCGTCGATCCGGCCGGTGCACCTCGGGTCGCGCGTCGCCGGGACGGCGGTGACCGTCCTGTCGTGGCCGGGCGACAACCTGATGATCCATGTCGCGGTCGAGCAGTGCCGTCCCGGCGACATCCTGGTGGTGGCCACCACGTCGCCGTCCACCGACGGCATGTTCGGCGAGCTGTTCGCGACCGCGCTCCAGCGGCGGGGCGTGCGCGGGCTCGTCATCGACGCCGGGGTCCGGGACGTCGCGGACCTGCACGCGATGGGCTTCCCGGTGTGGTCGGCGGCCGTCAGCGCGCAGGGCACGGTGAAGGCCACGCCCGGCGCGGTGAACGTGCCGGTCACGATCGGCGGGCAGCTCATCCGGCCCGGGGACGTGATCCTCGCCGACGATGACGGGGTCGTCCGCGTCGAGCGGGGGGCCGCCGCCGAGGCGGTGCGGGCCGCGCGGGCCCGCGAGGAGAAGGAGGCGGCGACCCGCGCCGCGTTCCAGCGGGGCGAACTCGGCCTCGACCGGTACGGGCTGCGCGACCGGCTGCCCGGGATGGGCATCGAGTACGTCACCTACGCCCGGTACATCGAGCAGACGGGGGACACCGGATCATGACCGGCGTGCGCTGCATGCTGATGCGCGGCGGGACGTCCAAGGGCGCGTACTTCCTCGCCGCGGACCTGCCGTCCGACCCGGCCGAGCGCGACGGCCTGCTGCTGCGGATCATGGGCACCCCCGACCCGCGGCAGATCGACGGGATCGGCGGTGCGCACCCGCTGACCAGCAAGGTCGCGGTCGTATCGCCGTCCGCCGACGGCGCGGCCGACGTCGACTACCTGTTCCTGCAGGTCGGCGTCGCGGAGCCGGTGGTCTCCGACCGGCAGAACTGCGGGAACCTGCTCGCCGGAGTCGGCCCGTTCGCCGTCGAGCGCGGGCTCGTGCCCGCGCGCGGCGACCGGACGAGCGTCCGCGTCCGCATGCTGAACTCCGGCAGCATCGCCACCGCCACGTTCCCGACACCGGGAGGGGCGGTCGACTACGACGGCGGCACCGCCATCTCCGGAGTGCCGGGCACGGCGGCGCGCATCGATCTGGACTTCGCGGGGACGGAAGGATCCTCCTGCGGGGCGCTGCTTCCCACCGGCCGTCCCCGCGACCAGATCGACGGCATCGAGGTCACCTGCGTCGACAACGGCATGCCCGTCGTCGTCGCTGCCGCGTCCGACTTCGGCGTCACCGGCTACGAGGCCGACCTGTCCCACCTGCGGGACCGGATCCAGTCGCTGCGGCTGGCGGCCGGGAGGCTGATGGGGCTCGGCGACGTCGCGGCCGCCTCGGTGCCGAAGACGACCCTCGTCGCGCCGCCCCGCGACGGCGGCATGATCTGCACCCGCACGTTCATCCCGCTGAGCATGCACACCTCGATCGGCGTCCTCGGCGCGGTCAGCGTCGCCACCGCGCTGCTGCTCGACGGCTCCGTGGGGCACGACCTCGCGGACGTCCCGCCGCCGGGCGCGCCCCTGGGCATCGAGCATCCGACCGGGCGCCTGGACGTGGTGGTCGAGCTGGACGGCACCGCCGTCCGGCGGTCCAGCATCGTCCGGACGGCCCGCAGACTCTTCGACGGCACTGTCTTCCCCCGGAGTTCCCGATGACCATCAAGCACGAGATCGCGCACGTCGCCCACGTCGAGCTGCTGACGCCCGAGCCCGACAAGAGCCTGTGGTTCTTCACCCGGATCATGGGTCTCACCGAGGTCGGCACCGAGGGCGACTCGGTGTACCTGCGGACGTGGGACGACTACGAGCACCACACGCTCAAGCTCACCGCGCACAGCACGTCCGGCATCCGGCGGACCGGGCTGCGCACGTCCTCGCAGGAGGCCCTCGACCGGCGCGTCGCGGCGATCGAGGACGCCGGGCTCGGCATCGGCTGGCGGGACGGCGACCCCGGCCTAGGCCCGACCTACGTGTTCCGCGACCCCGACGGCCACGAGATGGAGATCTACTGGGAGTCGGAGTGGTTCGAGGCGCCGCCGGAGCTGGCGCCGGCGCTGAAGAACCAGGCGCAGGCGTACCCGGCGATGGGCGTGTGCGTGCGCCGCCTCGACCACGTCAACTTCCTGGCAGCCGAGGTCGCGCCGAGCACCGACTTCCTGCGGGACGTCCTCGGCGGGCACGCCACCGAGCAGATCCGGCTGGATGACGGCACGATCGGCGCGCGCTGGACGACGTTCACGAACAAGTCCTACGACCTCGTCTACACGCGGGACTGGACGGGCAGCAACGGCCGCCTGCACCACATCGCGTTCGCGACCGACACCCGCGAGGACATCCTCCGCGCCGCCGACATCTTCCTCGACAACGGCGTCTTCATCGAGACGGGGCCGCACAAGCACGCCATCCAGCAGACGTTCTTCCTCTACGTCTACGAGCCGGGCGGCAACCGCATCGAGCTGTGCAACCCGTGCGCCCGCCTCGTCCTCGCGCCGGACTGGAAGACGATCACCTGGACGGAGGCGGAGCGCGCCAAGGGCCAGGCGTGGGGCCTGCAGACGATCGCGTCGTTCCACACCCATGGCACCCCGCCCGTCGGCTAGGCCGGCCATGTCGGCCATGTCGGCCGGGTCAGCCGGACAGGCGCCTCAGCAGGTCGCGGCTGGCGGCGGCCATCGCCGGGGGGACGTCGAGCTCCTCCAGCATGGTCGCCGCCGCCTCCATCTCGGCGGCGCGGCGGACGGCGTGCTTGCGCGTGCCGGTGACGAGCCGGTCCACGGTGTGCTCACCGGCCGCGACCAGTTCCTCGACGATGTTCGCGCGGAGCCAGTCCTCGCAGCCGGCGGCCCGCGCCGCTTCGAGGGCCTCGACGACCGACCCGGCGAGGCCCTTGAAGAACACGCTGCGCAGCAGCTTGCGCTCGGCGGCGAGACCGGCGGCGCCGTCCAGCACCCGGACCTCGGCGCCGAGCGGGGCGAGGATCTCCGCGACCCGCGCGGCGCCGTCGCCGCTGACCAGCAGCGGCGTGCGCAGCCCGCGTCCCGGCACCGGCGCCATGACCGCCACATCGGCGAACCGGACGCCGTGCCCCTTCGCGATCGCGTCGAGTTCCCGCTTGAGGCCGGGGGAGCCGGTGTTCAGGTCGGCCCAGACGGCGCCGCCGCCGGCGGCCCCCGCGCCGGCCCTGAGCGCGTCGGCGGCGTCGTGCGCGCTGTTGACGCTCAGCACGAGGTCGGCACCGGTCGCGGCCTCGGCCTCGCCGCCGCAGGCGACGATGCCGTCGCCGGGCGGGACGGCCGGGTCGTAGCCGCGCACCGCGGCGCCCGCCGCGACGAGGTCGCCCGCGATGGCGCCGCCCGCCTCGCCCAGTCCCAGCACCGCGATGACCGGCATGCCGTTCCCCTCCCTCGCTGGACCTCCCGCTCCGGCTACCCTAGATCAGCGACAAAAATGGCGACAATCCGGGAGTGCTCGTGAGCGACGTGGTGAGCGGGATCCGCGAGGCGATCCTGCGCGGCGAGTTCGTCCCGAACCAGCGGCTGATCGAGGCGGATCTGTCCGAGCAGTTCGCCGCCAGCCGCGCCGGCGTCCGCGCGGCCCTCGCCGAACTGGCCAACGAGGGCCTCATCGAGCGCGTGCAGAACCGCGGCGCCCGCGTCCGCGCCGTGTCGCTCGCCGAGGCCGTCGAGATCTGCGAGGTCCGGATGGTGGTCGAGGGCCTGTGCGCCGCCAAGGCCGCCGAGCGCGCCACCGCGGCCGACGCCGCCGGGCTGGCGGAGATCGGCGACGCGATGCGCTCGGCCGTGGCGTCCGGCGACGTGCTCGGCTACTCCCGGCTGAACGAGCGCCTGCACCGCCGCGTCCGCGAGATCAGCGGGCAGCGGACGGCCTCGGACGTCCTCGAGCGGCTGCGCGCGCAGAACGTCCGCCACCAGTTCCGGCTGGCCATGCACCCGGGCCGCCCGCAGACGTCGCTGCCGCAGCACCTCGACATCATCGCCGCGATCGCCGCCGGCGACCCCGGCGCCGCCGAGCGCGCGGCCCGCGCCCACCTGCGCAGCGTCATCGAGACCCTCCCGGACGTCGACCGGGGCCCCATCGCCTGACGCGGAGCCCGGCGCGGAGCCCGACGCGGAAAACCCGTCGCGCTCGCGCGGCCCCGGCGGTTACCGTCGCGCATACCGCGACGGACGATCTTGTCCGGCGGCGGGTCGTCATCGAGCGAAACGGAGGATCCCGATGACCACCACTGCCCTTGCTCTCGCCAAGGTCCGCAACATCGGGATCATGGCGCACATCGACGCCGGCAAGACGACGACCGCCGAGCGGATCCTGTTCTTCACCGGCGTCTCCCACCGCATCGGCGAGGTGCACGACGGCGCCGCCGCGCTCGACTTCATGAAGCAGGAGCGCGACCGCGGCATCACGATCACGTCCGCCGCGACGACCTGCCACTGGGCCGTCGACGGCGCCGGCCACACGATCAACCTCATCGACACGCCGGGCCACGTCGACTTCACCATCGAGGTCGAACGGTGCCTGCGCGTGCTGGACGGGGCCGTGGCCGTGTTCGACGGCGTCGCGGGGGTCGAACCGCAGTCGGAGACGGTGTGGCGGCAGGCCGACCGGTACGGCGTGCCGCGCGTCTGCTTCGTCAACAAGCTCGACCGGGCCGGCGCCGACTACCACCGGTGCGTGGCGATGATCCGCGAGCGGCTCGGCGCCGTCGCGCTGGTCGTGCAGCTGCCGATCGGGTCCGAGGCCGGGTTCGAGGGCGTCGTCGATCTCGTCTCGATGCGGGCGCACGTCTGGCCGGACGAGCGCCATGCCGTCGTGGACGTCCCGTCCGGCCTGGCCGAGGACGCCCGGCGGTGGCGGCGCGCGCTGGTCGAGACGGTCGCCGAGCACGACGAGCAGGCCATGGCGCTGTACCTGGACGGCGCCGAGCCGTCCGAGGAGCAGCTCCACGCGGCGATCCGCCGGCTGACGGTCGCCTCCGCCGCGACCCCGGTGCTGTGCGGCAGCGCGTTCAGGAACAAGGGCGTGCAGCCCCTCCTGGACGCGGTCGTGCGGTACCTGCCGTCGCCCCTGGACGTCCGGTCACCGGAGTCCGGGGACGTGTCGGACGAGGCGCCGCTGGCCGCGCTCGCGTTCAAGGTCATGACCGACCGGCACCTCGGCCGCTTCACCTTCGTCCGGATCTACTCCGGACGCCTGGTGTCGGGCGCCACGGTGCTCAACAGCGTGCAGGAGCGGAGGGAGCGGATCGGCAAGATCTACCGTGTCCACGCGGACAAGCGGGTGGAGATCGAGTCGGCGGGCGCGGGCGACATCGTCGCCGTCATGGGCCTGAAGCGGACGACCACCGGCGAGACGCTGTGCGACGCCGCGCATCCCGTGGTCCTGGAGTCCATGGACTTCCCGGCGCCGGTCATCGAGGTCGCGATCGAGCCGAGGTCCAGGGGCGACGTGGAGAGGCTGGGCGCGGCCGTCCACCGGCTGTCGGAGGAGGACCCGTCCTTCCAGGTCCGCGACGAGGACGGGCAGACCGTCATCGGCGGCATGGGGGAACTCCACCTGGAGGTCCTCGTCGACCGCCTGAAGGAGGAGTTCCATGTCGAGGCCGCCGTGGGCCGCCCCCGCGTCGCCTACCGCGAGACCGTCCGGCGGGCGGTCGGGCGCGTCGACCTGACGCACCGCAAGCAGACCGGCGGCAAGGGGCAGTTCGCGAAGGTCCAGCTCTCCCTCGAACCCATCGAGGACGGGTACGAGTTCGTCAACCGGGTCACCGGCGGGCGGATCCCGAAGGAGTTCGTCCCGTCGGTGGACGCGGGCTGCCAGGAGGCGCTGCGGGCCGGCTTCCTCGCCGGGTACGAGATGACGGGCGTGCGGGTCGTCCTCACCGACGGCGACTTCCATCCCGTCGACTCGTCCGAGCTCGCCTTCAAGATCGCCGGCTCGCTGGCGGTCCGGGAGGCGGTCCGGCGCGCGTCCCCGGTACTGCTCGAACCGGTGATGACCGTCGAGGTCACCACCCCGGAGGAGCACCTGGGCGCGGTCATCGGCGACCTCAGCGGCCGCCGCGGCCGGGTCGAGGGGACGGGTGAGCGCGCCGGCACGCGGATCGTCCGGGCCCTCGTCCCGCTGTCGGAGATGTTCGGCTACGTCGGGGATCTGCGCGGCATGACGTCCGGCCGGGGCGTGTTCACGATGCGGTTCGCGGCGTACGCCGAGGTCCCGCCCCCGGCCGCCGCGAAGATCATCGGCACCTGACACCGGAGACCGGGGCCGCACCCGAGCGTGCGGCCCCGGCCGGTCCTAGCGGACGGCGGAGCACGCCGCCGCCACTGAGCGTTGACGGCAGGTCTCGCCCGAATTAGATTCGGTTACCGATCGGTCGGCGACCTGGAGGCGAGTGGATGCGAGCGGCACGGCGGGCATGGCGGCGGCTGGAACCGGTGCACGCGATGATCTATTTCGTCCCGGAGGCGTCCGAGCGGTACGCGGCCCTCGGCCTGGACCCGCGGACCGCCTACTTCGCCTCCCGCGCGGCGGCCTTCGGGCGCGCCTCGGCCGAGGTCGTCATCGCGACGTTCTACAACTTCAACCCCGAGGTCGTCCGCGCCGCGCTTCCGGCGGCCTGGGAGAAGACGACCCCGGAGAAGGTGCTCGCCGCACGGGAGGACGCGGCCGGCGCCGCGCTCCGCCGCGCCGGCATCGACCGGCTGCCGGACCTGGCGGAGACCGTCTCCCTCGCGCGCCGCGCCGCCGAGGCGGCCGGCGACCACGCGCAGGGCCGACCGCTCTACGCGGCGCACGCGTCCCTGCCCTGGCCGGACGAGCCGATCCTCCAGCTGTGGTGGGCGCAGACCCTGCTCCGCGAGTTCCGCGGCGACGGCCACATCGCCGTCCTCACCGCCGAGGGCGTCACGCCGGTCGAGGCGCTCGTGCTGCACGCCGCCACCGGCACCATGCCCAAGGCGTTCCTCACGGGGACCCGGGCGTGGCCCGCCGAGCAGTGGGACGCGACCGCGGAGCGCCTCCGCGCCCGCGGCCTGCTGGACGGCGAGTCCCTCACCCCGGAGGGCGAGGCGTTCCGGCAGGCCATCGAGGACCGCACCGACGCGCTGGCCCTCCCCGCCTACGCCGCCCTGGGCGAGGACGCCTGCGAGCGCCTAGCCGAACTAGCCCGCCCCTTCGGCAGAACCACCATGGACAGCGGCCTCTTCCCCCTCACCTAACCCCCACCCGCTTCGTTGACCTGCGGCGTGTTGTTGTATGGGCGCGACCAGGCCGGCGCAGGCCGCTTGGCATAGGCCAGTCTGTTCGTATAGATGGCCGATGGTTCCGGCCGG
>NZ_JBEYTW010000099.1:0-32287 GCF_040643275.1 Spirillospora sp. NPDC047418 | reverse complement strand
AGGACCTTCGACAAGCCCTATCCTCCCAGCTCGGGGCACTTTTCTTGTCTAAACGGTCACGCTCGAACCGCCGCCCGGTGAAAGCCCGAGGTTAGTAGTGGGAGATCGCAAGGTATCTGATCTTCCTTGAGACGCACCGTACTGCGCCGAGTTACGGTCCCTGACCTGCGGTGATGTTGGAAAGGTAGGCACTTGAGGCGTGAACGGTCGTGTTCACACCGAAGAGGTCACTGGTTCGAACCCAGTATCGCCCACCCCTTACCCCACAGGCCCTCCCGCAGAATCGCGGCAGGGCCTGAGTGATCAACTGGGGGGATTTTGGAGATCATCTCCCTCCCACCCGAACGAGGGTCACGAGAACACCTGCCAGGTACATCACTCTCCGTAGCAATGAGGGCGGGGACAAGACCGGTGTCCTGTCCCGCCCGCAGAGCCGTGTCCTAAGTGCTCGCCAGACGCACTATCGACGACTCGGCCGGTTTCCGGGTCCTTCGCCGGGCCGACCGGATACCTTGCGGACGCCGCCATCGGCTGGCCGCTGACCTTGCGGCGATGGCCGCTGCCGTACTCATCACCCCCACTGGCTGAGCGGCCTCCCCCTCCGAACTCACGGCCGCCGGGGCTGCTCTCGGTCGTCCCTGCCGTCATGGGCACTCTCACCCGATCTGTCAGACCTGATCTGTATTGTCGGCGACGCCCGACAACGGGTTCGCGACATCAGGTGATCGAGAGGCTGGAATGGCGGAGCACCGCACGTACCTTGAGTTGTCCGAAGACAGCGCCACCGCGCACAAGTTCTACGAGGTGGTCCGCTCCGGCAACCGAGTCACCATTACCTACGGCAGAATCGGCACCTCCGGCCAGAGGAAGGTGTCCGATTTCGCGACCGAGGCCAAGGCTGCGGCGGCGGCCGCCAAGAAGATCGCGGAGAAGACCAGAAAGGGCTACGCGCCCGCCGTGCGGGGCGTGCGGCAGGCCCGTCCTATCAGCAGGCGCACCATGGTCAGCACGAGGTCGACCGCGCGGCAGGCGCCGGTGCTGTGGCGGCTCGCCACCGGCGCCGCCGCATTCGGCATCTTCGTCGACCAGGAACGGTGCTGGGTCGGTAATCAGAACGGCGACGTGTACACCGTCACCACCGACGGCACGGTGACCGGCCGCTACCGGTTGCCGAACGGGGTGAAATGCATCGTCGCCGACGACTTCTGGATCTACGCCGGCTGCGACGACGGCAGGGTGTACGACCTCAGCGGCAAGGTTCCGCGTGTGGCCTACGAGATCTCCGCGAACGTCGACATCTACTGGCTGGACATCGACGATGCGATCCTCGGAGTCTCCGACCGCAACGGCCGTGTCACCGCCGTCGACCACGAAGACGAGTACCAGTGGTCGCGCGATGTCGACGGCGACTCGGCCTGGATGGTGCGATGCGACGCCGAGAGCAACACCATTTATCACGGCCATTCATGCGGTGTGGCCTGCTATTCGGCCGCCGATGGCAAGCCGGTCTGGCAGACCGCGGTCGGCGGAAACGTGCTGTTCGGCTGGCAGGAGAGCCGTTCGGTGTACGCCGCGACCGGCAATAACGACGTCTACCGGCTGGCCAAGAAGAACGGCGAGGTCGAAGCGGTGTACCGCTGCGACGCCGCCGTCTTCGCCTGTGCGACCTCGCCTGATGGGCGCCATGTGTTCGCCGGAGACAACCACTCCTCCATCTACTGCTTCGACGAGGACGGCACCCGCCTGTGGAAACTCGGCACGGGGCACGGCTCGGCCTACTCGATGCAGTTCTTGGACGACAGGGTCTACATCGTCACCACTGACGGGTCGCTCGTCTGCATCGACGCCTCCGAGACCGCCATCCACGCGGCGCAGCAGGGCTCGGTCCCCAAGCCCGTGGACGTGAAGGTCGCCGCTTCACTGCCGGCGGCCGAGCCGGCGGCAGTGCTCGAAACCACCTCCCAACCGGGCGACGCCGTCATCGTGGAGTGCTACCAGGATGGCCCTCGGCTGCGCGTGCGAGTCATCAGCGAAGGGTACGAGCAAGATTGGAACGTGCAGTTCCCCAAGGAGATCCGCCACCCCGGCACCCGTTACGCCGTCGAAGGCGTCCGCACTTCCGGCCGCGGCGGCTTCTACCGGGCCTACGGCGAAATCCGACGCCTCCTCTGACATCAGCCCTCGGAATGTGTGGCGTGCGAAGGAACGGTGTTGTAGAGCCGGAAGCCGCCCTGGTGCGGGATCGACGCCGGTAGCGGAAGGTGTGGCCGGCCGCGCACGTTCGGCACGTGCCGCTCACCTCCGCCGCGGCCCGGCGGGCGGCGCCGACGCGTCGCCGGCGAGGTCTTGGGCCGCGAACCGCAGGCAGCGGCGGTTCACGGTCCCTGGGTCACTTGCCGCTGTAGACGGGGAACTTGCCGTACTCGCCGTAATCCTGAGCATTCAGACCGCGCAGCGCGGCCATATCGTCCTCGGAGATGAGGAAGTCCACGTCGGCGTTGGAGCGCATGTGCTCGGGATTGGCCGTCTTCGGCAGTGACACGGTCCCCAGCTGCAGTGTGTAGCGGATGCACAGCTGCGGGACGCTCACGACATACTTGTCGGCCATCGCCTGGACATCTGTGTTCTTCAGCATCTGCCCGTGCGCGATCGGCGAGTAGGCCTCGACGAGGATGCCCTTGCTCTGGCAGTAGGCGATCAGCTCGCTGGGGGTGTTGCCGACGTGGGTGAGCAGCTGGTTCACGTGCGGGGCCACGGTCGCGGTCCGCAGGATGTTGTCCAGGTCCTGCTGCAGGAAGTTGGAGACCCCGATCGAGCGGAGCTTGCCCGCCTTGTGGGCGTCCTGCAGGGCACGCCACGCTTGGCGGTTGCCCTCGGCGTAGTCGCCGCCGCGGAAGTCGTTCCACGGCTGCGGGCTGTGGATGAGCATCAGGTCGATGTACTGCAGGCCCAGCGTCGCGAGGGAGCCGTCGATCGCGGCGACTGCCTGGTCGTAGTCCTTGATCTCGGCGGCCAGCTTGGTCGACACGAACAGCTCGTCGCGGGGGACGCGTGCGGTGCGGACGCCGTCGCCGACGCCGCGTTCGTTGCCGTAGGCCTGCGCGGTGTCGATGTTGCGGTAGCCGATCTCCACGACGTCTTGCACGGCTTGGGCGGCTTTGTCGTCGTCGATGAACCAGGTGCCGAGCCCCAGCTTCGGGATCTCGACGCCGTTGGACAGGGTGTAGCACTCGTTCAGGATCGTCATGCGTTCTCTCCGTTCTTGCGCAGGTCTTCGCCCGGGGTGATGAAGGCGACGTGGGAGAACCACGAGTCGGCCTTCGCGCCGTGCCAGTGCTCGGTGCCGGCCGGGACACAGATCACCGTTCCCGGCTCCAGGCCGACGGGGTCCTCGCCCTAGGCCTGGTCCCAGCCGCGGCCCGCCGTGCACAGCAGGATCTGGCCACCACCGCCGCCGGTGCCGTGATGGATGTGCCAGTGGTTGCGACAGCTCGGCTCGAAGGAGACGTTCCTGACCGGAACGCTGCGATCTGGTCGAATTCTTTATCGTTCATGTCGTTTCCTTGAGTTCGTCGACTCCGAGCCCTCGTGGAGGTGCGGGCTCGCGGTAGTAGGTGAAGTTGCCGTCCGTGTTCACTGGGCCCGACAGCCGAGGCTGTAGAGCCTCAGCATCGGGGAGACGCTGCCGCCTGGCGGCCGGGCCGCACCAGCGGCTGCTCCTCCCTGGATGGACAGACGGACGGCAAGGTGCGCGGCTTCCTGGTCCCAGCGGATACCCCCGGCTTCTCTGCCCCGTAGACCAAGGCGATCGCTGTCTCCAGGCAGGCGCGGGCGGCACCGAGGGGAATGCTGCTCGCTCTGCACCTCGGCCGGCTCAAGGATGCCGGGCGCCTCCGGCCCGAGCAGGTCAGCCCTCGGCAAGCTGAACAACGTTCGCGAGGCCAGCAAGATCGCCCGGGAGTGCCGCACGATCCTCGCGGCCGCCGGGATCACCCTGGACTACCCGGTGATGCGACAATCCACCAGCTGGTCGTCGGCAAGGCTCTGACCGGCCACGCCGCCTTCACATGAGCCGGGCATGCATGCTGACCGGTCGAAGACGCGGTCAGGACTGCGAGGGCGCCGCGGTGACCGGCTGCGGCGCGGCCCAACCGCCGGGGACGGCGCCGGTTGTGGCGGGGTGTTCCTGGAGCCCTATCGCGTCAGCCCACAGTGTGGTCAGCAGGTCGATGACGTCGTCGGGTTCCGGGGCCGGGGCGCCGTGGCGGGCCCCGACGACGAATACGTCGTGGCAGTACGACTGCACCATCAGGTTCATCGCGCGCGACACCTCGACCGGGTCGAGGTCGGGGCGGATCACACCGAGTTCGATGCCGTTGCGCATCTTGCGGGCGAAGCCGCTCTGAAACTGGTTCTCGAAGTCGCGCCGGAGGTCGGCCAGGCGCTCGTCGACGTGGCTTGCCACCTGCCAGAGCGAGAAGAACGGGCTGTTCTCGGCGTAGAGCGTGACCAGCGCCGCGATCGCCCGCCGGAGCCCGAGCCGTCCTGACGTGGGCTTCCAGTCGTCGGCTCCTGCCTGGAGCATGCGGAGCGCGTGGTCCGCCGCCAGGGTGGCCACGATGTCGTTGCGGTCGGCGAAGTACTGGTAGATCGTCGGCAGGCTCACACCCGCGTCCTGGGCCACGTCGTTGAGCGAGGTGTTGAGGTAGCCGCGCTCGGTGAAGAGACGGGCGGCGGCCTCGAGCAGCTTGCCGCGGGTCCGCATCGCCCGCGTGCCGACCGGAGTCTCCCGGCCGTCTTGGCGCCGGACGGCCAGTTTGATGTCCTCGGCGGCCTTGATCAGTTGCCGCAGGCGCGGTGAGTCCTGTGCCTCGGCGTCCAGGCCGTCCGCCTCGCTGGTCATCGTCGTCTCCGTCGCCCTCTCGGTTTCGCTTGTCCGCCCGTCCGGCACCGTGCCCGGCGGAGTCTGACGCCGCATCCTAACTGATGGTTAGTCAGAACAGCCAGTCGAGCTGGTCCAGCGACCGCTCATCGAGTCCGGATCTTCTCGGACGTGACCGCAGGGTGGCCACTCTTGCATATCCGGCAGGTTTCTGAATAAATTCAGGATAGCGCGATGAGGCGTTGCGCATCTAGGGAGGCGTGCGAGATGCAGTTGTCGGGGCTGGCTCCGGGTGACTGGGTGACGCTGAACGCCCGGTTCACCCCGGACGCCGAGTGTTTGGTCTCCGCCGAGGGTGACGTCCTCACCTTCGGGCGGGTCGACAGCCGGGTGACCCGCCTCGTGCGAGCGCTTCGGGCACAGGGTGTCGGCCGCGGAGACCGGGTCGCGATCATGGCCACCGATTCATGCGGGTACGTCGAGGTGATCCTCGCGTGCATGAAGCTCGGCGCCACCTACGCGGCGTTGAATTTCCGCCTCGCGCCCGCCGAGGTGCGCACGGTGCTGGCGGCGAGCCAGGCCAAGGTCGTCTTCCTCAGCGGTCGCTACGAGGAGATCGTCGCCGGCTGCTTCCCCGAGGCCGGCGCCCATGTCCGCGCCCGGGTCACGTTCGACACCTCGGAGGACGGCCT
This sequence comes from Spirillospora sp. NPDC047418, assembly GCF_040643275.1. Taxonomy (NCBI): domain Bacteria; kingdom Bacillati; phylum Actinomycetota; class Actinomycetes; order Streptosporangiales; family Thermomonosporaceae; genus Spirillospora; species Spirillospora sp. NPDC047418. The sequence continues at coordinate 26,713 of NZ_JBEYTW010000099.1, read as the reverse complement.
TCCGACATTCGAGGAGTTCCTCGCCAGCGGCACGGCCGGAGCCGAGATCGAGTCGGTCACGACCGACGACGACATCCTCGGCATCTCGTTCACCAGCGGTACGACCGGGACGCCCAAGGGCGTGCTGCAGTCGCAGCGGATGATCAAGGCGATCACCCAGTCCGGAGTGCTCGAACTCGGTATCCGGCCAGGCGACCTGCTGATGTCGGGCGCTCCGCTCTTCCACGCCGGCGGCCTCGGTCACGTCATGTACGGCGTCTCCCGCGGCGCCGGCTCGGTGGTGCTGCCGCAGTGGGACCTCGAACTCGGACTGCGCTGGCTGCAGTCCGGGCGGGTGCGGCAGGCGATGCTCGTGCCGAGCATGATCATCCAGCTGCTCGGGCATCCGCGGGTCCGCGAGACCGGATACCCGATGCTGCGGTCGATCATGTACGGCGGCGCCCCGATGCCGACCTCGGTGATCCGGGAGATGGCCGAGGTCTTCGACTGCGACCTGCACAACGGCTTCGGCGCCGGCACGGAGGCCGGCGGGCAACTGGTGCTGCGGCCCGAGGACCACCGCCGCGCGCTGGCGGGTGACGAGTGGCTGCTGGGGGCGATCGGGAAGCCGGCGTACGGCTGCGACGTGCGGCTGCTGGACCCCGGCGGCGACGAAGTCTCCGACGGCGAGGTGGGCGAGATCGCGAGCCGCGGCGACACCGTCATGAGCGGCTACCTCGGCCAGCCGGAACTGACCTCCCGTGCGGTGCGCGACGGCTGGTTCCGGGCGGGTGACCTCGCCTGGAAGGACGCAGAGGGCTACCTGCACCTCGCCGGCCGGGCCGACGACATGATCGTTCGCGGCGGGGAGAACGTGTACCCGGTCGAGATCGAGGACGTCATCGGCGATCACCCCCGGGTCGAGGAGATCGCGGTCGTGGGCGAAGCCGACCACCACTGGGGGCAGGTCGTCACCGCGGTGGTCTCGCTCAAGGGCGGCGGAGAACTCACGGTCGCCGAACTCCGCGAGCACTGCCGAGGCAGGCTCGCCAGTTACAAGACTCCGACCAGGCTGGTCGTGGTCGGTGAGCTTCCGCGCAACTCGACCGGAAAGATCGATAAGGCCCTGCTGCGGGAACGGCTCGCCGAGGGCGTGGTCGCATGACGGCCACCACAGCCGGCTCCTCCGCGGGCCCGACCCTCGAGGAGATCGCCGCCGAGGCGCACGCCTTCCTCGCGCCGCGCGTGCCCCGACGGGCCCCGGCCCGCCTCGGCGAGGGCCTTGACGACGTGATGGGCGTCGGGCTGCGCCGTGGCGATGCCGAACTGGTGGAGGTCGAGGCGGCCCGCGACTGGCAGCGGGACCTCTTCGGCGCCGGGCTCGCCTGGATCGACGGCCCGGCCGAGTACGGCGGCCGCGGGCTGACCGAGGCGCACCGCAACCGCGTGCACGCGGTGCTCCGCGAGTACGACGTGCCCAACACCGCCTGCTTCATGGTCGGCCACGACATCGTCGGGCCGGCGATCCTGGCCCATGGCACCGAGGAACAGCGGGCGGCGTACCTGCCCGGGATCTGGCGCGGCGACATCATCTGCTGCCAGCTGTTCTCCGAGCCGGGCGCGGGCTCCGACCTGGCCAGCCTGCGGACCTCCGCCCGCCGCGCCGGCGAGGGGTGGCTGGTGAACGGCCAGAAGGTCTGGTCGTCCTACGCCCACCTCGCCCAGCTCGGTGAGCTGCTGGCCCGCACCGGTGATCCGGCCGACCGGCACCGCGGCATCACCGCGTTCCTGGTCGACATGGGCACTCCCGGCATCGATGTACGGCCGCTGCGGCAGATCACCGGCGCCGAGCACTTCAACGAAGTGTTCCTCGACGACGTCGCCGTGCCGGACACCCAGCGGATCGGCGAGGTCGACGGCGGCTGGCCGATCGCGCTGACCACGCTCACCAGCGAGCGGTCGCTGATGGGCGACGAGCACAACGGCCTGATGAACGACCCGGTCCGGCGACTGTACGCGCTGGCCGAGTCGACCGGTGCGGACGCGGACCCGGCCGTCCGGGAGTTGCTCGCCGAGGCCTGGGAACGCGAGCAGATCGTGCGCGAGACCGCCCGGCGCAGCCTGGCCGCGCCCGCCGATGAGCAGACCGGGTCGGTGCTCAAGCTCATGAGCACCGCCGACATGGAGTTCTACATCGCGGTCGCCACCCGGATCCTGGGGCCGCGGCTGGCCGTCGACCACGGCACGTGGGGCACGTTCGCGTGGAGCCAACTGCTGCTCGGTGCCCCGGCGCACCGCATCGCCGGCGGCAGCGACGAGATCCAGAAGAACATCATCGCCGAGCGCGTACTCGGCCTGCCCCGCGATCCCCGGCCCCCGATCCCCGACCGGCCCCCGATCCCCGACCGGCCCACGACGACACTGCGACAGCGAGGACCAGCCTGATGCTCACCGGTGACCAGTACCTCGACTCCCTCCGTGACGGCCGGCGGCTGTTCGTGAACGGTCACGCCGTCCCGGACGTGACCGAGGAGCCGCTGCTGCGGGGCGGCGCTCTCGCCGCCGCCCGCGGCTACGACCAGCACTACCAGCCCGGCGACGACGCGTTCGGCCCCTACTTCTTCGTCCCGCGCTCGGTCGAGGATCTGCGGGCCGCCCAGGAGCGCCAGCTGCACTGGGACTTCCCGACGATCTCGACCTCCAGCGGCCTGCTGATGGTGCTGACCGCGGCCAGCCGGATGCGTCCGGACTTCCCCCGGTACGCGGAGCGCGCGCTCGCCTACTTCGAGGAGAGCAAGCGGCGCGACATCCGACTCGTGCAGACGATCACCGACGCCAAGGGAAACCGGTCGCTGTCGCCCGCGAAGCAGGACGATCCCGACCTGTACGTCCGGATCGTCGACCGCGGCCCGGACGGCATCGTCATCCGCGGGGCCAAGCTGCACATCAGCTCGGCCGCGATCGCCCACGAGCTGATGGTGATGCCGACCAAGCGGATGAAGCCGGGCGAGGAGGACTACAGCGTCGCGGCGGCGGTGCCGGTCAACGCGCCCGGCGTCCGGGTGATCAACGCCTCCTTCGCCCCGCGGCCGGATCTGGATCCCGACCTGTTCCCGTACAGCTCGCGGCACGTGATGACGGAGGGGTTCGTCGTCTTCGACGACGTCTTCGTCCCCAATGAGCGGGTGTTCCTGGCCGGTGAGATCGAGCACTCGGCGACGTTCGCGCATTCCCTGGGCCTGTGGGAGCGGCTGGGCAGCGTCGGCAGCTACGTGCGTCTCGCGGACACGCTGGTCGGGCTCGCGCAACTGGTGGCGGAGGCCAACGGCCTGCAGCGCATCGGCCACATCAAGGACAAGATCGCCGAGATGATCACCTACGCCACCCTGATCCGGGCCGGCTTCGAGGCGGCGATGCACCATGCGACGTTCACCCCCGAGGGCTGGGCGTCGCCGGACGAGATGTTCACCAATGCCGCGAAGTACCACGCCGCCGCGCAGTTCAGTCTGATGGTGCGCCACCTTCACGACATCGCCGGCGGCTCGGTGCTGACCGCGCCGTCGATGGCCGACCTGCGCAACCCCGAGACCGGACCGGACCTGCAGAAGTACATGCGCACGATGGAAGGCGTCGAGGCGGATTACCGCATGCGTCTCTTCCACACGATCCGCGACTTCACCGCGGACGCTTTCGGCGGGTGGAAGCATGTCACGGTGATCCAGGCCGGAGGCGGTCTGTACGCCCAGAAGGTCGTCGTCTCCCACCACTACGACATGGACGCCGCCAAGGCGCTCGCCCTCGAGACCGCGGGCATCACGCCCGACGGTCAGTTGCTCACCTTGCTCGCGGACGCCGAGCGATGATCTCGGCCGAGGAGTCGCGAGCGCTGCGCGACGCCACCCGCCGGGTCGTCCGCGCGTCCACACCCCAGAGCGCGGACGACCATGAGGCCGCCGCGGCGGCGCCGCTGGACCGGCGCATGTGGACCGGGATGGCCCGGCGGCTCGGGCTCCAAGGCGTGCGGGTGCCCGAGGAACTCGGCGGCACGGGCCTGGATCTCGAGGCGGAACTGGTCGTCCACGAGGAGATGGGCGGCGCCCTGCACGGCGGGCCGTTCCTGCCGGTCGTCGGGCAGGCGGTCCCTGCCCTGCTGACGCTTGCCGGCGACGAGCGTGCCCGCACCATGCTCGCGGAGATCGCAGCCGGTACGTCGGTGGTCGTACCGGCCGACGCCCGCTGGTGCCGGCCGGACGCGGTGCTGCCCGTCCTCTCTGACGGTGCGGGTGGACCCGCGGTCTCAGGTGTGGTGCCCGGGGTACTGGCGGGAACGGCCGCCGACGGCTGGCTGGTGCCGGCCGACACCGGTGGGCGGACCGCGCTGGCGTGGGTGCCGGCCGACACCGCCGGGGCGGTCACGGAGCCGATGACGACGATCGACCTGACTCGCGGATTCGCGACGCTCCGGCTGCGGGAGGCCGCAGCCGTCGTGCTCGCGCGGGGCGGTGAGGCCGAGCGGGCCCGGGACGCGATGGAGACGGGCGCGGCCCTGGCGCTGGCGGCCGAGTGCGTCGGCATCGCGGCCGAGGCGCTCGACCTGACTGTCGCCTACGTCAAGGTGCGTGAGCAGTTCGGGCAGGTCGTCGGTGCCTTTCAGGGCGTCAAGCACCAGTTGGCCGACCTGTACGTGACACTGGAGTCCGCCCGCTCGGCGCTCGCCTTCGCAGCCCGCTCGGTGGGGGAGAACCCGCCACTGCGGGACGCGGCCCTCGCGGTCGCGCGGCGGCGGTGCGGAGCCGCGGCCTTCGAGGTCGCGGGCGAGGCGATCCACCTGCACGGCGGCATCGGGTTCACCTGGGAGCATCGGGTGCACCTCTACTACCGCCGCGCAAAGACCAACCAGGTGCTGCTCGACGCCGGCGGCGGACAAGCCCAGATGATCGCGGCGAACGTCGCGGCGCTCTACGCCGCCTGAGTCGGAGGGGCCCTGTGCGATACGAGGAATCCACGTTCGGCTGGCGCGAGGCCCACGACGGTCCGGTCGACGTCTCGGCCCTGACGAGGCTGCGGCTCGAGGCCGACCGCGGGGTCGCGACGGTCACTCTGGACCGACCCGCGGCGAGGAACGCGATCGACGGCCCGATGCTGGGCGAGCTCACCCGGGTGCTGCACCACTGCGACCGCAGCGACGACGTTCGAGTGGTGTTGCTCACCGGTGCCGACCCGGTGTTCTGCGCCGGCTCCGAGATGTCCGGTGACGGCTTCGGCGGCGCGCCCGGCGGTGACGACGGGGGACTCCCATGGCTGGCGCCGTACCAGCTGCGCAAACCGGTGGTCGCCGCGGTCAACGGCCATGCGGTCGGTGCCGGGTTGACCCTGGCCCTGCAGTGCGACATTCGCGTGGTGGCCGCAGACGCCGTCCTCGCGTTCCCCTTCGTGCGGCTCGGCGTCATCGCGGAGTGGATGGGGCACTGGATGGCCGTACGCCACCTCGGGCCGGCTCGAGCCGCGGAACTGCTGCTCACCGGGCGCCGCTTCGCCGGCACCGATGCCGCCGCCTGGGGCCTCGCGAACCATGCGCCACCGGCCGACGGGGTGCTCTCGACCGCCGTCTCGATCGCCCGGGAGATCGCCGACCACACGGCCCCGATCGCCGTCGCGGTATCGAAGCGGCTGATCTGGGAGGCGACCGACGCCGACCAGCACACCGCCGGGGCAACCGAGCGGCGGCTGCTGGAGGCGCTGCTCGCGACCCCGGACGCCGCGGAGGGCGTGGCGGCCTACCTCGGGAAGCGCGCGCCCCGCTGGGCCGGCCGGGCCGGCCGGGACCTGCCGTCTTGGCCCACCCTGTGACGCGCCGGCTCAGCCCCGCACGACGGTGATCACCGCCGTGGCCCGGAACGTCCGGTGATCATCGCTGTAGGCGCCCGCGCCGCCCTCCGACGACCCGGTGGAGGCCGGTGATCGACGCAGTCGACTCTTCTGACATTCAGTCAGTCCTGTGCATGCCTGCTCCACGTTCACGGCCCTCCCGTCGTGGACTCGACGGTCGGCGGTGAGGCCGCTGATCATTTGCTGATGTCGCCGGCGCATGCCAGCGCCAGGCCGCCGCCGTGTCCCGTGAGGTCCAGACCGGTGCAGAAGGCGCGCCCGGCGCCGGTGAGGACCATGCGGCGGCAGTCCCGGTCCCGGCCGATGTCGGCCAGCGCATCGGAGAGGCCGGCGACCATGCCGACGGTCAGGGCGAGGGCCTCGGCCCGCTCCAGTCGGACCAGCCGCACGTCGGGATCGGCGTCGTGGGCGGTGATCAGCGGTGAGCCGGGGGCGTCCCGGGGCGGGGACCGGACGGAGAGGCGGGCGTGGGTGCGGCCATGGACGGCCCGACCACGCTCGACAGACTTCTGAATATTCATCAGATTAGGCCATCCGATCCGTTGACACCCGCGATGTGACTGCGGTTACATGACGCACATCTGATGAATCGTCAGACATCCTGCGGGCTATCGCGACTTCCTTGGATCCCGTCGACCGGGTCCTGCGGAATCCAGTCGGAGAGGACTTCAGATGACCAGAGGACGGCTGAGGGCGGGTGCGGCGCTCGTCGCGGCGATGCTGCTGCTGGCTGCTTGTGGCGGAGGCGACGAGTCGGCGACATCGGAGGACACCGGCTCGGCTGCGGCCATCACCAACGACAAGGCCGCCGCGGAGGTCAAGACGCTGCTCGCCGGCGACGTGGAGTTCCCGATGCCGACCGAGCCGGTCTCCCCGGGTACGCACCGCGTGGCCGTGATCACGAGCGGCCTGGCCTCGCCGGGTCCGTCCGTGCTCGCGGAGAACGCCATGGCGGCCGTCAAGGCGATCGGCTGGACGGCCGACCCGCCCGGTGACGGCAAGTTCACGCCGACCACCCAGGCTCAGCTGATCGAGAAGGCAGTGCTGGACAAGGTGGACGGCATCATCCTGGTCTCCATCACGCCGTCGGCCGTCGCGGCCGCGGTCAAGGCGGCCGACGACGCCGGCATCCCGGTGGTGTGCGCCCTGTGCGGCCCCGACCTCCCCGCAGGCATGGTCGGTGTCGGCAATGACGACAAGGCAGCGGGTCGTGCCCAAGCGGCGTACGCCGCCTCCCTCGCGAAGCCGGGCGACACCATCGTCGTGTACCAGAACACGGAGTTCAAGCAGTCCGAGGCGCAGATGGCCGAGGCGGCGGCCACAGTCAAGCAGATGTGCCCGGAATGCAAGGTCGAGAAGCCGTCGCTGCTGCTCGCCGAGGCGATGCAGCCCAACGCGCCGATCTTCACCTCGCTGCTCAACAAGTATCAGAAGGGCGACGTGAGCTCGGTCATCATGCCGTTCGACACACCGGCCTCGGTGCTCGCGAACCTGGCCGCCCAGCTGGGGCGCGACGACTTCGCCGTCATCGGCCTCGGGGCGCTCTCGCCGTTCGTCGACATGGTCGGCGCGGGCCGGCCCGCGGTCGCGAAGGCCGACGTGCTGATCTCCACCCCTCTCTACGGCTGGGCTTCGGTCGACGAACTCGCCCGGATGCTCGCGAAGGCGAAGACGTGGAAGGCCGACGAGATGCCGGTCGCGCTGGTCGACCAGAAGACCTACGGCAACTACGAGAAGGGCAGTCTCTTCGTCCTCCCGAAGTTCGACTACGAGGCGAAGTTCACCGAGCTGTGGGGCAAGTGACCCGCGGTCGGCCACGACCGCCGACCGCACCGGGCGCGACGCCGGACCGGAACGAGGGATGACGATGAAGACGACCCAGGAGTTGATGCGCGACTCCTACGAGTATGCCGACGCCGACTTCGCCTCCCTCGTCCGGTTCGACGACGCCGCGGCCGTGGTCACCGGCGGCGCCCAGGGGATCGGCCGGGCAATCGCCGGCCGTCTGGCCGAGCTGGGCGCGGCGGTGACCCTGGTGGACATCGACCCGGCGGTCGACGCGGCCGCGGCCGCGCTCTCCGAGCGGCACCGGGCGGCCGTGACGGCGCGGACCCTCGACGTACGGCGCAGCCCCGATCTGGCCGCGCTCGGCCGCGAGGTGCTCACCGCCGGCGTACGCCGCCTGGTCTGGGTCAACGCCGCTGGGATCTACCCCTCGCATCTGCTGCCGGACCTGAGCGACGAGGACTGGGACCGGGTGGTCGGGCTCGACCTCACGGCGACGTTCTACGGCTCGCGGGCCGCCGGGCTCGCAGTCCGGGCCGCCGGCCTGGAGGGCGTCATCGTCAACATCAGCTCGGTCGCCGGTTTCCGGGTCGGCCGCCCGCCCGGCCTCGCCCACTACGCCTCGGCGAAGCACGGTGTGCAGGGGCTGACCAAGGCGCTCGCCGTCGAGCTCGGGCCGTACGGCGTCCGCGCCGTGGCCGTCGCGCCGGGCGCCGTCGTCACCGAGGGCCTGGTCGCCAAGTTCGGCGACCTGGATCTCGAGGGCGGCAACGACTACTTCTCGGCCCGCGCGCAGGAGATGCCGATCAGGCGGCCGAGCCTGCCGGACGACGTCGCGCGGGCGGTGTGCTTCCTCGCCTCCCACGCGGCGGCCAACATCACCGGCGTCGTCCTCCCCGTCGACGCGGGACAGCTGGTCCTGTGACCGCCCCGCGACCGGACTCCAGAAGGGACCGCCGATGGTGATCGCGACCCTCGCCCCCGACGCCCCGGACGATCTGATGATCGAGGTCGTCGACGTACGCAAGCGCTTCGGGGCCACGCAAGCGCTACGCGGTGTCACCTGCTCTTTCTCGCGCGGCGAGTTCGTGGCACTGCTCGGCTCGAACGGCGCCGGCAAGTCCACGCTGGTCAAGATCCTCGACGGTGTCCACGCCGCCGACGCGGGCACGATCGCGGTGCGCGGCGGGCCGGCCGGGCTCGGCGTCGTCCACCAGGACCTCGGCCTGGTCGACGTCATGACGGTCGCGGAGAATCTGTGCCTCGGCGCACCCCGCCGGCTGGTCAACCCGCGCGCCGAGGCGCGGCTCACCACCGAGGCGCTGAGAGCCGTCGGCCTCACCTCGATCGATCCCCACGCCCTGGTGTCCTCACTGACCCTGGGCCAGCGGGCCATGGTGGCCGTCGCCAAGACGCTCCACCGCGGCGCCGACACCGTCGTCATCGATGAGGTGACCGCCGGCCTCCACCCGCACGAGGCGCGCTGGGTGGTCGAGCGGCTCCGGGTGGCCGCCGAGTTCGGCGCGACGGTGTTGATGGTCACCCACAAGCTCGACGAGGTGGCCGGCGCGGCGACCCGCTACGTCGTGCTCAGTGACGGCGAGGTGGCGCTTGACAGGGACGCCGTCGGCATCGTGCGTGCCGACCTGGTTGAGACGATGAGCCGGGGGCGCTCCGTCAGCGCTGCGGCGCCCGGTGCGGGCCGGGCCGGCGGTGGCGCGGGCACCGGCGGCGTGGTCTGCGAGCTGACGGGCGTCCACGCCGGCGGCGCCGGGCCGATCGACCTGACGGTCACCGAGGGCCGGATCACGGCCATCACCGGCCCGCTCGGGTCGGGACTGCACGAGATCGCGTACGTCGCGGCCGGGCTGCTCACCCCCGCCGCCGGCACCGTGCGGGTCGCGCGCGACGTGCGCCGGGCGTGCGTGCCCGCGCATCGCGAGTCCGAAGGGGTGTTCGCCGAGAACACCGTGCAGTTCAACGTCGCGGTCGGCGGGTGGTCCCGCTGGCGCGGGCGCACCGGACTGCTGCGCATGCGGCAGATGCGCCGCGACTGCGACGAGGCCGTGGCCGCGCTCGCCGTCGTCCCGCACCGGCTGGACGCCACGGTGGCCGACCTCTCCGGCGGAAACCAGCAGAAGACCCTCTTCGCCCGGGCGCTGATGCGCCGGCCCCAGCTCCTCGTCCTGTGCGAACCGACCCGTGGGGTCGACGTCGCGACCCGGCAGGAGATCTACGCGCAGGTACGCCGGATGGCAGGCAGCGGCACCGGCGTCCTGGTGGCGTCCACCGACTTCGAGGACATCGCCGCGCTCGCCGACATGGCCGGTGTGCTCACCGCCGACGGCACGGTCTCGGAGTGGCTGACCCCCGACCGCCTGCCCGAACTGACCACCGAGCTCGCATGAACGAGAGGCCTTCGATGTCCATCAACGAAGCCGAGTCGGGCGCCGCGCCCACCGGCGAGGCCGTGGCTCCCTCGCAGCGGCCCTCGACGGCCGGGCGGCCCGGCAGGGGCCCGTCGCGCGAGACGGTGTCCAGCGCGGCCACCGCCGCGGCCCTCGGCGTCGTGTTCCTGGTCTACGCCTTCTGGCTCCAGGGCAGCTTCTACGATGTCACCCGCCTCTCCTTCGACGTCAGCCGGAGCGCCCCGCAGCTGGTGCTCGCCATCGCCGTCACCGTCTGCCTGTGCGCGCACCGGTTCGACCTCAGTGTCGCGGCGATGGCCACGGCGGCCAGCTTCTTGTCGGTGGGCATGTTCATCGATGCCGGGCTTCCCATGGGTGCGGTCATCGTGCTCACCCTGCTGGTGGGGTCGGTCGCCGGCCTCCTGAACGGCGTCCTGGTGACCAAGTTCCAGGTCAACGCGTTCATCGCGACACTCGGCACCGGCGGCCTCTTCGCCGGGTTCACCGTCGTCTACTCCTCCGGCAAGGTGGTCGGCCCGACGCCGGACTCCCGGCCGCTGCCCGGCTGGTTCTCCGGTGCCGGGTCGGTGGGCGACTTCCAGAACAAGGCGCCGCTGATCGTGGCCGTCCTCGTCATCGCCGCCGTGGTCGCGGCCCTGCTCGTCTCGATCGACCAGCGCTTCCCCGGCCCCGACTCGCGGCGCCGACTCCAGGTGACGGTCCTTGGCCTCGTCGGCGTGCTGGCGGTCGGCGCCGTCTGGTCCCTGGGCCTGCCGGCGGAGTTCGACTGGACGATCGTGATCGTCCTGTCGCTGACGCTGCTGGTGTGGACGGTCATGAAGTACACCGCGGTCGGCCACGCGATCTACGCGGTGGGCGGCAACCCGAACGCCGCCGCTTTCGCCGGCATCCGGATCCAGCTCATTTCGCTGTGCCTGTTCGTCTTCTCCGGGACCCTCGCCGCGCTGGCGGGCATCCTGGTCGCCTCGCAGCAGGGCAGCGCCGCGCCCGGCGTGGCCGACCCGCTGCTGCTGCCGGCGTACGCGGGCGCCTTCCTCTCGACGGTCATCCTCTCGCGCGGCCGGTTCCACATCTGGGGCGCCGTGGCGGGCAGCATCGCGCTGGTCTACATCACCGACGGACTGGTGGTCGGCGGTGTTCCCTACACCTGGACCCAGGTCATCAACGGCGCCGTGCTGATCATCACCGTCGCGCTCAGCACCTTCCTCCAGCGGCGGCCCGGAACATGAGCCCGACGTACGGCGATGCCATCGTGGTCGTCACCGGCGCGGCCTCCGGCATCGGCCGGGCGGTCGGACGCCGGCTGGCCGACCTCGGCGCGTACGTGGTCGGCCTCGACCGGCGAGTCGAGGCGGCCGACGGCGTAGAGGCCCGGGCGGCCGACGTCACCGACCCCGGGTCGGTCGCCGCCGCGCTCGCGGGTCTTCCGGCCGTCCACGCGCTGTTCAACTGCGCCGGAGTCACCGGGGCGGCCGGGCCGGAGCCCACACTCGCCGTCAACGTCCTCGGCACCCGGGAGGTCAGCCGCCAGGTCCTGGACCTGATGCCCGACCATGGCAGCATCACCAACATCGCGTCCATCGGCGGCTGGCGCTGGGACCACGACTTCGACCTGGTGCGGGATTTCGTCGCGGAGGTCGACCACGGCTCCCTCGCCGCCTGGTGCCAGGCGCACGCGGACCTGCTGGAACCGAGCGCCTACCCGTTCTCCAAGCAGTGGACACCTGACGTGGAACCGCGCCGCCGCCCGCCGCTCTGCCCGTCTCGTCCGACAGCCAACACCCATCTTCCGAGGAGGTACCCGTGATCGTCGTCAGTGGGCTCATGGAGGTCGCGCCCGACTGCGCGGACCAGTTCGCCGCGCGGACCCGTGAGCTGGTGGACGCCACCCGCCGCGAGCCCGGGTGCGTGGAGTACCGCTTCGCCCGGAGCATCGAGAAGGCCGAGCGCTTCGAGTTCTTCGAGGAGTTCGCCGACCAGGCCGCGCTCGACGAGCACGTCCGGGCCGACCACTATCGCAGTTGGAACCGGGCACTGAAGGGCATGGAGGTCACCCGGGTCTCGATCGTCAGGTACGTCGCGACAGAGCGGACCGTCCTCGCGTGAGCGCTCCCGACCCGACCGAGACGGTCGCGCCGGCCCCCGTACCCGCGGCGGTCGGTCTGGACGGGTTCCCCTCCGGCGTGGTGGCGAACGAGACGCTGCGCGCGATCGGGACCGCGCGGGCCATGCGACGTCTGCGCCCCGACCCGGTGCCGGAGGAGTTGATCCGTACGCTGGTGTGGGCCGGCACCCGCGCGGCGAGCCCGAACAACAGCCAGCTGTGGCGATTCGTCGTCGTGCGCGACCCGGGCCGGCGGGCCGCGATCGGCGCTGCGCTCGAGCGGTTCGTTCGCTGGATCGACTCGCTCGGCGAGGCCGCCGACGACGGCGATGCGCGCATCCGCGCCGAGGCACGCCACCTCGTCGCCAACGTTGCGCATGCTCCGGTGCTGCTGTTCGTCTGCGCCGAGCACTCCTACCCCGAGCGCGGCCCGGACCCGCGGTACCTGTGGTCCGCGGTCAACACCGCCAGCCAGAACGTCCTCGTCGCCGCGCGCTCGCTCGGCCTGGGGGCGACGCTCACCATGATGCAGGTCGGCAACGAGCAGGGCGTGCGCGAAGTCCTCGGGCTCCCCGACGACGTCCACATCGGGACCATGATCCCGATCGGCTGGCCGGACCGCCCGTTCGGGCCCGCCCGGCGACGGCCCCTGGACGATGTCATCCACCACGACCGCTGGCGTGGCGGCGGCCGCGTCCAGGACGAGAGGGACCCACAATGACGGGCATCGACCGCGAGTTCATCGGCCTGCCCTCGCCCGCCATCGGCCGGGCCGGGGCCGGGAACCACCCGCTCCAGGGCATCTACTACACGCCTGCGGGGAAGAGGCCGAAGACCGCGCTGATCGCCAGCCACTACAACGTCGACTTCACCGAGCACTACATCGCGACGCGGATGGCCGAGCGCGGCTACGGCTTCCTCGGATGGAACACCCGGTTCCGCGGTGCCGAGCACTTCTTCACCCTCGACCACGCGCTCGCCGAGGTGGGGGTCGGCGTCTCGTGGCTGCGGTCCCAGGGCGTGGAGCAGGTGGTGCTCCTCGGCAACTCCGGCGGCGGATCGCTGATGTCGGCGTACCACTCCCAGTCGCGCGAGCCCAGCATCCGCCCCGCCTACGGCCGCAGCCAGGTCTTCGAGCCGGCGCTGCGCCTGCCGCCCGGCGACCTGATGATCTTCCTGGCCGCACACCCCGGCCGGCCGGAGTGGATCACCCGCACGATGGACCCGTCGGTGCTCGACGAGACCGACCCCAACTCCGTGGACCCCGAACTCGACATGTTCGACCCCGCCCACGGCCCGGCGTACTCCCCGGAGTTCGCCGCCCGCTACCGCACGGCCCAGGTCGAGCGCAATGACCGGCTGACCGCGTGGTGCAGGGAGCAGATCGCGGCGATGGCCGTCCGTCCCGCCCGCGACCGGATCTTCTCCATGCCGCGCACCTGGGCCGACCTGCGCTACCTGGACCCGACCATCGACCCGTCCGGCCGACCGACCCCGATGTGCTACTTCGGCGACCCCGAGCACGCCAACTACGGCGTCTTCGGCGTCGGCGTCGTGTCGACCCTGCGCACCTGGCTCAACATGTTCAGCTTGGAGGAGTCTGACTGCGTCGCGGGCAAGCACCTGCAGCGAATGGACCTGCCGACCCTCGTGGTCCAGCCGGACGCCGACACCGGCGTGTTCCCCAGCGACGCGCAGGGACTGTACGACGGAGCCGCGTCGATGGACAAGGAACTGGTCATCCTGCCGGGGGACCACTACTTCGTCGAGCCGGTCGACGCGCGCGACGTCGTCGCCGACACCCTCGCCGACTGGCTCGCCTCACGGACGACACGGTGACGATTCTCGCGCCCACCGAGGAGCAGGAGGCGTTGCGCGCCATGCTGCGCTCCTTCTTCGCCGACCGGTGGTCGGAGCAGGAGCTCCGGGCCGCCGCCGACTCCACGAACGGTCACGACGCGCAGCTGTGGAGGGCGATGGCCGAGGACCTCGGTCTGCACGGCCTCGCGGTCCCCGAGGACCTTGGCGGGGGCGGTTTCACCTACCCGGACCTGCTGGTGGTCTTCGAAGAGATGGGCCGGGCCCTGGTCGCGGGGCCGTTCTTCTCTTCGGTCGCCATGGCCTCGACGCTCCTGCTCGCGCTGCCGGACCGGGACGCCCAGGAGCGACTGCTGCCCGGGATGGTGGCAGGCGAGCGGATCGCCGGCGTGGCGGCGGTCGAGACGCCGACCTCCTGGGACGCCACCCGGGTCGCGGTCGACGCCACGGGCACCGGCAGAGCCCGCACCGTCACCGGCGAGAAGCTGTTCGTGCTGGACGCCGAGGTCGCCGACGTGCTCCTGGTGGTGGTGCGCACTGAGCACGGCACCGGCGTGGCCGAGGTCGACACCGCCGCTCCGGGCGTGCGGGTCGAGCCGATGGCGACGGTCGACCGGACCCGGCGGCAGGCCCGGGTCGTGTTCGAGTCCGCCTCGGCCACGCTGCTGGCACCCGACCACGACGCCACGCCCGCCGTACGCCGGATGTGCGACCTCGCCGGGGTGGCGCTCGCCGCCGAGCAGGTCGGCGGAGCGCGGCGCGTGCTGGAGATGGCGACGGCCTACGCGCGGACCCGCGAGCAGTTCGGCCGTCCGATCGGCGGCTTCCAGGCGGTCAAGCACCTGCTCGCGGACCAGTTGGTCTCGATCGAGTCCGCAAGGGCCGCGCTGGGGCACGCCGCGACCGCGACCGCGACCGGCACCGGGCTCCCGGTCGCGGCCGGCCTGGCCCAGGCCCTGTGCTCGGAGGTCTTCTCGGCCGCTGCCGAGACCAACATTCACGTGCACGGCGGAATCGGATTCACTTGGGAGCACCAGGCTCACCTCTACTACAAGCGGGCGGTGTCGAGCGAGGTGCTGCTCGGCCGTCCACGAGACCACCGTGCCCGTATCGCGGCCCACCTCCTTGCCCCGTCGGAGGCACCATGAACGACCACGGAACAACCAGACTCTCCTCGCTCCAGCCCGCGGATTGGATCACGCTGCACGCTCGCTACACCCCGGACGAGCGCTGCCTGGTGACCGGTGACGGCACGACGTACACCTTCGGCGAGATCAACAGCCGCGTGAACCGGCTGGCCCGGGCGCTGCGGGCCCACGGCATCGGGCGGCACGACCGGATCGGCATCCTCGCCACGGACTCGGTCGACTACATGGTGCTGCTGATGGCGTCGATGAAGGTCGGCTCGACCTACGTGCCGTTGAACTACCGCCTCGCGCCCGGCGAGATCGTCACGCTCGCCCTGGCGGCGAAGCTGGACGGCTTCGTCACGATGGCACGGTACGCCGAGGCGGCCGCCGCCGTCGACGATTCATGCCCCGACATGAAACTGCGGGCGTCGTTCGACCCGTTCGGCGACCGGCCACTGGTCGGCGACCTGATCGAGGAGCAGCCGGACGACAGCGACGTCGACGTTCCGACACAGCCCGAGGACATCATCTCCATCATGTTCACCAGCGGCACGACCGGGCGCCCCAAGGGCGTCATGCAGTCGATGCGGATGGTCGGCGTCTCCACCAACGTCTCGCTGCTGGACTTCGGTTTCCGGCGTGGTGAGCTGCGCTACACCGCCTCGCCGATGTTCCACGCCGCCGGCATGGGCAGCATCTATTACGGCATCGCCCGGGGTTTCGGGTCGCTCATCCTCGACCAGTTCGACCCGCGGTCCCTGCTGGAGTGGATCAGGAGCGGCGAGCTGACCGGGGCTCTCCTGATGCCGACGATGCTCCAAGCGCTCCTCGACGTACCCGGCATCCGAGACCAGGAGTACCCGGAGCTGCGCTCGATCGTGTACGGCGGCGCCCCGATCGGCATCGACCTGTTGCGCAACGCCATCGACGTGTTCAAATGCGACTTCTTCAACAGCTTCGGCGCCGGTACCGAGGGGGCGGGGCAGACGATGTTCTATCCCGAAGACCACCTGCGGGCCTTGGCCGGCGAGGAGCACCTGCTCGGCTCCATCGGCCGCCCGATGTACGGCGTCGACCTGCGGCTGTGCGACGACGACCTCAACGACGTCCCACGTGGGGCCATAGGGGAGATCCACACCCGGTCGGAGACCGTGATGAGCGGTTACCTCGACGACCCCGAGCGCACCGCCCAGGCGGTGGTGAACGGCTGGTTCCGGGCCGGCGACCTGGCCTGGATGGACGACGACGGCTTCCTTTTCCTGGCCGGCCGCAAGTCCGACATGATCATCCGCGGCGGGGAGAACGTCTACCCCGTCGAGATCGAGGCCGTACTACTGGAGCATCCCTCGGTCTCGGCGGTGGCCGTCGTCGGTCAACTCGACGATTACTGGGGCGAGGTCGTGGTCGCCGCGATCGAACTCGCTCCGGGCCACCCGCTCGACGACCAGGCCCTCATCCGGCACTGCCGCGCGCGCCTCGCCGCCTACAAAGTGCCGGTCCGGTTCTTCGCGATGGAGAACATGCCGCGCAACGTCAACGGCAAGCTCCAGAAGTTCGCGGTCGCGGACCTCGTCGCCGAGCGGTACCGGTCGGCGGGCCGTGAGCCCGAGACGACTGGCGGCGGGCGATGAGCGGTCTGGAGGAGTTCCGGTCGCGCGTTGAGGCGTTCCTCGGCGCCCGCTACCCGCGCAGGCCCGAGACACTGCGGCACGGGCAGGGCGACGACTCGCTCGTCGGCGCGGCCTTCCGGGACAGCGACGACGAGGTCGGCGACCTGCAGCGGGCGCGGGCCTACCAGCGGGAGCTCTTCGATGCCGGCCTCGCCTGGCTGGGCGGACCGGCCGAGTACGGCGGCGCCGGATTGGGGACCGAGGAACGGCGGGCGTTCGCCGAGATCGTGCGCCGGTACGACGTGCCGGACGTCAACGGGTTGCTGGTCGGGCAGCAGATCGTCGCCCCGGCGATCCTCGCCCACGGCTCCGCCGACCAGCGCGCCCGGCTGCTGCCCGCCCTCTGGAGCGGCGAGGTCGTCGGCTGCCAGCTGTTCTCCGAGCCCGACGCCGGCAGCGACCTCGCGAGCCTGCGGACTCGGGCGCGCCGGGTGGACGGCGGCTGGCGAGTCGACGGGCAGAAGGTCTGGTCGTCCGGGGCGCACCTCGCCCAGGTCGGGGAGCTGCTGACCCGGACCTCGCCGGACCCTGCCAGCCGGACCCGCGGCCTCACCATGTTCCTGCTCGACATGGACTCCCCGGGCGTGACCGTGCGGCCGCTGCGGCAGATGACCGGCACCGCCCATTTCTGCGAGGTCTTCCTCGACGACGTGTTCGTGTCCGACGACGCCGTGCTCGGCGAGGTGGGCGGCGGATGGACGGTTGCGAACGTCTCGCTCAGCAGCGAGCGGGACAATTTCGGTGACGAAGGCGACAACCTTTTCATCCGCCTGCTGGACCGCATCGTGTTGCTCGGGCAGGAGGTCGGCGCCGTCGAGGACCCCGACTTCCGCGACCGGCTTGCGGACGGCTACGTCCGCCACGTCGTCAGCCAGGTGCTGCCGGCCTCACTGGAGACCGCCGCGCCGGAGGTCGCCGCCGTCGGTGCCAGCCTGGTCAAGCTCTTCGCAACGGACGCCGACCGGCGCCTGGCCCAGCTCGCGCTCGATGCCCTCGGGCCTGCGCTGGTCGCCGACACCGGCGCGTGGGGCACCTACGCGTGGTCTCGGGTCCTGCTCGGCATCCACGCCACCCGGATTGCCGGCGGCACCGACGAGATCCAGCGCAACATCCTCGCCGAGCGTGCCCTCGGCCTGCCACGCGAGGCCCGACCGGCCCAGGAGGACCGCCGACAATGACGGCGGCCAGTACCGCGAACTCCACGCACGGACGTCACCTGCTCATCAATCGCGGACCGGACGCGTGATCACGCCCCAACCAAGCCATCCGGCCTTAACGCCGCCGGGGCGATCCACTCTGGGCCTGGCTGATCGCGTTGGCGCGGTCGATCTCGGCCATGTGTCCCTCGGCCTAGGCACTGACGAGGCGGGCGTTGCCAAGCAATCGCTTCATCCGATCCGGTTCCAGCCCTGACGCCCACAACCGTAGAAGGCCCTGAGCCGCGCTATCAACCACAACCACATCACAAACCCTGATATTAGTATTAGTGCTTTGATGCCTTGATCGTGAGGGAGCGGGTCGCACGGTCTCGGCTTGGGTAAAGGTCTGCCATTGACAGGGCCTGGTTTCCGCCAGTGCGCTTGACAAGGGAAGTGGGCCTTTTCATTCTTGGCTTCGGCTGGTGACTTCCTACGGTGACCATCGGGAGCGGGTATGACTTTTTGGGATCGGCAGGCGGTCTTGCCGGGTCGTAGAGCAACCGGGCTGGTATTGCTCACGGGATTGGCGGTCACATTCGGAGCCGTTCCCGCCATGGGCGCCGCCGGCCCGCGTGTCACGATCTGCGCGGTGTCGAAGAGCGACCCGCGTGTCGAGAAGACCGTGGAGGTGCCGAAGCAGGCTGTCGGCAGGCTGCTCGCCCGTTCGCTGTCCTATCCCGGGCCATGTGCCCAGTACGGGCAGAGCGCGTCCCTCGGGAACGGTAGGCTCACCGCGTTCTCGCAGACGAGGGGGAGGATTCCGCTGGTCATCGGGCTCCTTGCCAAGGACAGTACTTACGACGGCCTCCCGTACGAACCGCCCACCAGCGGGATCTGGTGCTACGACAAGAACGGCGATGGCACCGTCGACCAGCATCGTGAATGCACGGGCGGGCATGAGAGGTCCCTCCGGTTGAGCCCGGAGTTCAGGAAGATGGTCGACTCGCCGTTCACCTACGTCCTGGCCAACTGGAACCCGATGGGGCACACGCCTCCCGGCGTATGGGACGTGCCACACTTCGACGTCCATTTCTACATGAACCCCGAAGCGGAGCGGCTGGCGATCCGCCCCGGGCCGTGCCCGCAACTCACCAACTGCGATGACTACCACAAGGGCAAGATTCTCCCAGCCGCGAAGTACCTGCACCCCGACTACAAGGACACGGACGCCGTCGAGCCGGGAATGGGCAACCACCTGGTCGACACAACCGCCCCCGAATTCCATGGCGCAAAATTCACGTCCTCGTTCATCTACGGTATCTGGAACGGCCGGGTCACCTTCTACGAGCCGATGGTGAACCTCGCCCAGTACAACGGGCTGCGCAACGGCACTATCGATGACCGCTGCGTTCCGATAAAGCTGTCGCAAGCGTATGAGCGCTCGGGCTGGTACCCCACGCGGTACTGCCTGCGGCACCGCTACAACCGCGCCGAGACGGCGACGTCGCTCGAGAGGTTCGTCTACAGGACGGCGGGCTGAGCGGGCAGCCGACGAGGCGGAGGCGGCTGAAGCCGCCGCGCGTGGGGCCGGCCGGAACACCAGCGGACGCCGACGCGACCGTGTCCCGCTCGGGGCCTCCTCACCCGACCCGGTGCGCTGCGCTCCATTGAACGGAAGTGGGTCGATGGGCGTCCAAGCGAGTATTGACATGCCCGTCGAGTCGTCTGGGAGCCGTGATATGAGCGGTCGGGGTCCGACTCAGCGCGTGACATCGGGCGGTGTTGGATGTGTCATCGCCGTGATCGTCGGTGTGGTGCTGGCGGCCTTCCTGCTCGTCGGCGCCGTGGTGGTCGCGACCGGCGTGGTCACGCTGGGGGCACGGAACGGCGGCGGCGTCCACGAGATCTCCATCCCGGACACCGCTGCCGGGCGTCCCCGCGACCCCTCGGGCGAGTCCAACGCCATGCTCCAAACGTGGATCGCCAAACACAAGCAGGTCATCCGGCAGGCGAGCGACAACAAGATCACCGACATCAGGTACGGCCTCTACGGGCGCGGCCACGACCGGTACCTCTTCGTGGGCGGCACCGGCAAGGCCGACCCGGGCAACCTGCCGCCCGAGTTCAGCCGAGCGGTGAATCAGATCCTGCCGTCGACCAAGCTGGTCAAGAACCTGGTCACGATCCCCAGCGCGGCCCCGGACGGCAACGCGGTGTGTGTCAGGATCCGGTACGGCGACCCCAAGCTCGCCAGACTCGCCCCCGGGGCGACATCGATCTGCGCCTGGGCGACCACGACCTCGTTCGGCGTTGTCCAGCCCGCGGGACACCCTGACTTCACGGCCATGCTGTGGCAGCCCACCAGCATCGACCACACGACCGTCGTGGCAGTGATGCGCGACATCCGCGCCGACGTGGAGGACTGACCCCGCAGGTTCGGGGCGGGTGGGCGGATTCAACGCGTGCACCCGGCGGCGCGCAGCGCCACTCCGGGCACGATTCGTCGCCGGCATCGACCCAGGACCGCGGCGGGAGGGCCGCGCCGGCGGCGGTTCCTGACCGCCCCCGGCTCACGCGATCATCGCCTGTGACTTCCTGGTGGTGGAGACGGTGCTGCTCAAACGGTTGTACGTGCTGGCGTTCATCGAGTACGGCACCCGCAGGCTGGTGTGGTGCCGCACCGGCAGCGCGGGCGGATGCTGTCCTTGGCGGTGGTCCGGCACATATCCTGCCCGTTCGGCCTGGCGTTCTCGAGGTACCGCGAGCGGAGGCGGCCATGACGCGAAGTGACGATCCGGCGATGACGCGGCCTCAGGTCGCGGCGCTGAGCAGCGGCGTCGTCTACTTCGCCGCCTCCACCGCGTTGCGCGCCGCCAGCTTCTGCCCGAACAGGTAGAGCGCCTCGGACTCGGCCGCGCGCTGCTTGGTGTCCTCGTACAGCTGGGCACGCTCGATGGCGACGGCCACCTGGCCGGCGATGACCTGCGTCAGAGCGATGTCCTCGGGGCTCACCGTGGGGAGAGGGTCCGTACTGCACAGGACAAGGCAGCCGTAGGTGCGCCGCGTGGAACTCAGCTGCACCGCGACCGCGCTCTTGATGCCCTCGCGCACCACAGCACGCCCTTCGGCCGGCGCCAGGCTGGCGTACCCGGTCTGCGGGTCCTGGGCGTTGAACGTCACGGGCTCGCTCGACCGGAAGGCGCGCCCGGCCAGCGTCCGGGACGTGTGCAGTTCGTGCACGTCGATGCCCGGGGAGAGTCCGTGGGCGAAGCCGCGGTCGCTCTTGCCGACCAACTGCTCGGTCCGCTCGTCCCCGCCAGCCGTGGACGCGTCTGCCATATCCGGGCCGATCCACAGGTGCGAACCGTCCTCCTGCCGCACTCCAACCCGACATGACCGAGCACCGAACTGCCGGCAGACCCGGTCCACGATCTCGTCCAGGGCCCCGGTCCGTGGTCGAATCGTGCTTGGAACGTGCCGGGCTGGAGCTGGGGGTGCTCGCCGTGGACGCGCGGGCGCACGTCATCTTGCGCGCGAGATCCACGACGGGCTCGTCCAGCGGTTCTATGCCCTGGGACCTGGCCCAGGCCCACCTCCCGGCATCGACGGTCTCGGTCACCATGGTCCTGGAGCCGGTGTGGGCCGTCGTCATCGGCCTGTCCGTGTTCGGTCAGCATCTTGACGCGCGGATCGTCCTCGGCGGGATGCTCATCCTCTCCGCTCTGGTCGTGATCAACGCACGCGGCTTCGAGGGCGCTCGGCGCCCCAGATGGCGAAGACGCCCGGCCGTTGCGACCGCGTCCGGCCTGGCGATGCCGTCCAGCGCTACGCCGGGGCGAGGCTGCGGAGTGTCGATTATGGGAGATCGCCACCGACTCGATCTTCCTCGAGATGCGCTATGGCTTGTCTCAAGACGTTGCCTGACCTGCGGTGGCATCGAAAGTCGGCTTGCTGCGGCCTTTATTGATCGTGTTCCTTTCGAGGAGGTTCTGCGGTGGAGCTGCCGGACGAGGGCGTTTCCGGAAGATCCCGGTGGTGCTGTGGAAAGGACGTCCCGCAACGCGCCGGCGCCGGGGCCGGTTGGGGATCGACGAATAGGCCGTCGATGTCGACGCGCAATGCCAAAGGCACCTCTTCGCCGTCCACGCCGTACCTGCCTTCATCGGCCAACAGCCACATCGGCGCAACGTCCTGCAACGTCCAGTCCACCCCTGTCACGGGCGATTCCCTGCCGGGTGCTTTCGGGGGGTGGTCAGGCGTGGACGTGGGCGTTGTAGAGGCGCTGGAGCAGGTCGTTGAGATGGTCGCGTTCGGTGGGGGTCAGGGAGTTGAGGAAGTCGTCCTGGCCTTCGGCGGCGGCTTGGGCGGCGGTGTCGATGAGGCGGGCGCCGGACGGGGTGAGGGTGACGACGCGGCGGCGACGGTCGGAGGTGTGGGGGCGGCGTTCGGCCAGGCCCGCCGCGGTCAGTGAGTCGAGGACGGCGACGATGTTGCGGGCGTCCATGGCGGCGAGTTCGGCGAGGCGGCGCTGGCCGAGCGGGCCCTGGTCCATGAGCACGACCATGACCGCGTACTGGTTCTGGGTGATCCCGCGGTCGGTCAGGAAGGCCGTCCAGGAGCGGGCGGCGAGGGAGCCGAGGCGCGCCAGCAGGAAGGGGGTTCCGCGTTCGTAGGCGATACCGCTCATGGGCGCCAGGCTAGTGCATCGACATAGTCCATGTTCATCTGGTAGACATGATTCATGACCACTACAGTCAGTCACGATCAGATCGTCGTCGGGGATGTCGCGCTGCACGTTGTCGAGGCGGGCGATCCCGCGGGGCGGCCCTACCTGTTCCTGCACGGCTGGCCGGAGTCGTGGCGTACATGGGCGGGCGTCATGGACGCCGCCCGGCGGGGAGGCCGGCTGATCGCCATCGATCTGCCCGGCATCGGCGCGT
This sequence comes from Spirillospora sp. NPDC047418, assembly GCF_040643275.1. Taxonomy (NCBI): domain Bacteria; kingdom Bacillati; phylum Actinomycetota; class Actinomycetes; order Streptosporangiales; family Thermomonosporaceae; genus Spirillospora; species Spirillospora sp. NPDC047418. The sequence continues at coordinate 3,830 of NZ_JBEYTW010000099.1, read as the reverse complement.
CGTCCGGGCGCGTGGCAGGGGGAGCGAAGCTGCGCATCGCGGAGGTCGTCCACGGGCTGGTCGAGAAGCTGGGGCTCGACGACCTGACGCTCGTCGGGCACGACGCCGGCGGGATGGTGGCCTACGCCTACCTGCGGCGGCACGGGGCCGGCCGCGTCGTCATCATGAACACCGTGATCCCGGGGGTGGCCCCGTGGCGGGACGTGGCGGGCGATCCCCGCATCTGGCATTTCGGCCTGCACTCCGTGCCGTCGCTTCCCGAGACCCTGGTCCGGGGGCGCCAGGCCGAGTACTTCGACTACTTCTACGACGTGCTGTCGGCGGACCCGAAGCGCATCACCGGCGGGTCCAGGGGCGCGCATGTCGCGGCCTACCGGGACGACGACGCGCTGACCGCCGGATTCGACCTGTACCGGGGCTTCGACCAGGACGTCCGGGACAATGCCGCATTCGCGGAAGGGCCACCGGCGGGCACTCCGCTGCTCTACCTGCGGGGAGCCCATGAGGGCGGTGACATCGCCGCCTATGTGCGCGGGCTGCGGGACGCGGGAGTCCGGAACGTGGCGGCCGGGGTATTGCCGGAAGCCGGTCACTTCGCCCAAGAGGAAACTCCCGCTCAGGTGTGGCGGGCGATCCGCGATTTCAGTGTCAAAAGTGCGGTGGAGTGACAATCGGCGGCAGCATTTCGCCAGGTGGGCCCGGTCTGCCAATCGGCGGTGGCGGGCTCGAACGGTGCATGTTACCGTAAGGTCTCAGACCGGTAACGGGATGGGTAACCGAAGTCGGTCGATCTTTGAATATCGCAATGCGGCGGTAGGGAACGCGGGGCGGGCGCGTCCGGACTGGAACGGCCCCCTCACCGCGCCGATCGGAGCCTTCATGAGTGAATGTCCGACACAGCATGCCGCCGGATTCCGGGAGCGGGCTTGACGCCGCGGACCATTCTGATCGTCGACGGCCACACCCTCGTCCGGCAGGGTGTGCGGGAGATCCTCGAAGAGGACGACGGGTTACGGGTGGTGGGCGAGGCCGGGGACGGCGAGGAGGCCGTCACCGTGGCCGCCGACCGGCATCCCGACGTCGTTCTCCTGGAGGTCGGCGGCCACGGCCAGGACGCCGTCACCACGGTGCGGCGCATCCGGCGGCACTCACCGGACACGAAGGTCATCATCCTCAGCATGCAGGAGGGCCCCGAGCTGCTGCGCGCGCTGCTGGAGGCGGGCATCCGCGGCTACCTGCTGAAGACGGTGACGCGGCACGAGTTGGTCGCCGCGATCCAGGCGGTCCAGGACCCCGACCGCATCGTGCTCAGCGTCTCGCGGCGCAGCCTGCCCGAGGACGACGGGGCGCAGCCCGTCCAGCTCACCGAGCGGGAGCGGCAGGTGCTGGAGCTCACCGCGCAGGCGCTCACCAACCGGCAGATCGGGAACCGGCTCTCGCTCACCGAGGCCACGGTCAAGCGCCACCTCCGCAACATCTTCGCCAAGCTCGGCGCGGGGTCGCGGCTGGACGCGGTCAACCGCGCGGCCCTCGCCGGCCTCATCGAGCCGCCGCGGACCGCGCTGTAGGGGCCGCGGCACGGGGCCTCTGACGGGACGCGAACCGGGCTCGACGCGGCCGCCCTACGTTGGCGGCGACCGTTCGCCCAGCGGAGGGACCGCCGTGCTTCGCCAGATCGAACCCGTGGAGGCCAGCAAGTTCCGGACGGTGATGCGCGGCTTCGCCACCGGAGTGACGGTGGCCGCCGCCGACTCCGGGGACGGACCCGCCGGGACGACGATGAACTCGTTCACGTCCGTCTCGCTGGAGCCGCCGCTCGTCCTGTTCTGCATCGGATCCGGGTCGCGGACGTGGCCGGTGGTGCGGCGGGCGGGCTGCTTCGCGGTCAGCTTCCTGTGCGCCGGCCAGGAGACCCTCGCGCACCGGTTCGCGGCGCGCGGCGTGGACCGCTTCGCCGGCCAGGAGATCGCGACCGCGGCGACGGGCGCGCCGGTGCTCGCCGACGCGGCGGGCTTCGTCGACTGCACGCTCGTGGACGCGATCGGACTCGGCGACCACCGCGTGGTCGTCGGCCTGGTCGTGGCGGCGGGCTGCCTGCGCGACGCCCGCCCGCTGGTCTTCGCCGAGGGAGGTTACGGAAGTGTCTGAGATGCGGGACCGCATGGCCGGCCTGGAGGCCGAGCGCCGCGCCGCCGCCGAGGTCGGCGGCGACCGGGCCCTGCGGGCGCAGAGGTCCAAGGGAAAGCTGACGGTGCGGGAACGGCTCGACCTGCTGTTCGACAAGGGCACCTTCACCGAGATCGAGACGCTGCGGCGGCACCGGGCGCAGGGCTTCGGGATGGAGCGCAAGCGCCCGCCGACGGACGGCGTCGTGGTCGGCTGGGGCCTGGTCGAGGGCCGCCGGGTGTTCGTCTACGCGCACGACTTCCGGGTCTTCGGCGGAAGCCTCGGCGAGGCGCACGCCGGCAAGATCCACAAGATCATGGACCTGGCGGCGAAGACGGGCGCGCCGGTCGTGGGGCTGTGCGACGGGGCGGGCGCGCGCATCCAGGAGGGCGTGACCGCGCTCGCCGGATACGGCGGCATCTTCCAGCGCAACGTCCGCAACTCCGGGGTGATCCCGCAGATCAGCGTGATGCTCGGCCCGTGCGCGGGCGGGGCGGCGTACTCGCCGTCGCTGACCGACTTCGTCTTCATGGTGCGTGACACCGCGCAGATGTTCATCACCGGCCCGGACGTGGTCGGCGCGGTCACCGGCGAGTCGATCACCCATGAGGAACTGGGCGGTGCCGAGGTGCACGCGGCCCGGACCGGCGTCGCCGAGGCGATGTACGACGGCGAGGAGGAGTGCCTCGCCGACGTCCGCTACCTGCTGTCGCTGCTGCCGTCCGACAACACCCGGTTCGCGCCCGAGCAGCCCACGGCCGATCCGCCGGACCGCTCCTGCCCGCTGCTGCGCGACCTGGTGCCGGCCGATCCCAAGGCCGCCTACGACGTGCGCGCGGTGATCGGGGAGATCGTGGACGACGGTGAGACGTTCGAGATCCACGAGATGTGGGGGACGACCGTCGTGTGCGCGTTCGTCCGGTTCGCCGGCCGGGTCACCGGGCTGGTGGCCAACCAGCCCGCGCGGACGGCCGGGGTCCTGGACATCACGGCCGCGGAGAAGGCGGCCCGGTTCGTCCAGTTCTGCGACGCGTTCAACATCCCGCTCGTGACCCTCGTGGACGTGCCGGGCTTCCTGCCCGGCGTCGACCAGGAGCACGGCGGCATCATCCGGCACGGCGCCAAGCTGCTGTACGCCTACTGCGACGCGACCGTGCCGCGCGTGCAGCTCGTCCTGCGCAAGGCGTACGGCGGCGCGTACATCGTGATGGACTCGCGGTCGATCGGCGCGGACGTGTCGCTCGCCTGGCCGACCAACGAGATCGCCGTGATGGGCGCCGAGGCCGCGGTGAACGTGGTGTACCGGCGGGAGATCGCCGCCGCCGACGACCCCGAGGCCGAGCGCCGCGCCCGCGCCGAGGACTACCGGCGGGAGCTGATGGGCCCGTTCCACGCGGCCGAGCGCGGCCTGGTGGACGAGGTGATCGACCCGGCCGAGACCCGCGTCCGGATCATCGACGCGCTGGACATGCTGGCCGGCAAGTACGCGTCCCGGCCCGGCCGCAAGCACGGGAACCAGCCGCAGTGAGCGCCGGCGTCGAGATCGTGCGGGGCCGCCTGGACGAGCGGGAGCTGGCGGCGCTCGTCGCCGTGCTCCTGCACGCGGGCGACGGCGGCGCGGCGGCGGGCGCCGCGCCCCCGGGCGCGGGGGGGGGTGCCCCGCG